>JAGYNM010000077.1 GCA_018399335.1 Bacteroidales bacterium
GAGATTACGATCACCTTTAAACATTGCTTCTTCCAGGTCGCCATGTTTCACATTATTTCCGCCGCCACCATAAAAATGACATACGCCACAATTATCACGATCGGGTATTCCGACACTTTGCGACACATAGTTATAATCGGGAACAGCAAATTCAGCATCAGCAGTTTCGGGAGTTGCGGGCCATCCTGCTTTTCCTTTCTGCTTGAAATAAGTATCGGTTTTGTCGTGACAGACTAAACAGTCAATATTGTTCGGGTTGTCGAAATCAAAACTTTTGTCTTCCCAGCCATAGCCGATATGACAACGCATACAGGAACCATTATTTCCTGGGGCTCCTGTACAGAAGTTATTAATAATGTTGATCTTACCAATCTTTACTTCTCCCCTGCCAGGAATGTAAGCGTCACGTTCCCAAAGCCAGTGACTACTTTGCATCAATTCATCATCTCGCTTATTGTGACACGACAAACAAGCTGCCGTTACATCACGGGGATCAGTAAAATCCTGTTGAAGGATCTCAAATTCGCTGTGGTCAACGCTGATAATACGTTCCGCCTTATTGGTATATTCCAGTGGTTCAGCTTCTTCCCGTTTTAATCCGAAATAAACTGTGAAATAAATAACCAAAACAGGCAGCACCAGCACAACAAAAAAGGTAGTTAGTTTTTCAAGTATGGTTTTCATGCTACGCATTGTTAAAAGGTTCACAGCAAAAATACTTTGCCGATTAACATTTCCTTAACTTTACGACAACAAGCTCGTCAAGTGCCCGAAACGAGCTAGCCGGCTAAAATTTTGATCCAAATCAAGATTAGATTTGTTTTATTGCAGTATATTTGCCGTCAGAGTACTTATCAGCAAGAGTAAATGAATTCAAATCAGGATATTATAAGGAATAGTTGTGCCATCGGAAGCAATACGCTCGAATGTATTGAACTGTTAAATGATGAACAGAAGGGTTTTTTGGAATCGAAAACTGTAGATGTTTTTTATCAAAAAGGTGAAGTTTTAACGAAGCAGGGAGCTTTTGCATCGCATGTTATGATTTTAAAAGAAGGATTGGTAAAGACCTATATTGAGGGTTCGACTGACAATCTTATTTTGCAAATTTTCTCACCTATTAATATTATAGGACTTTCAACACTATTTGAAGGCAATGCTGTTTTTCATCATAGCACTCAAGCTTATATTGATACGCGAGTGAGTTTGATCGATATTAGTGCGTTTAAGCAACTCATAAACATGAATTCGGGTTTCGGAGCTAAAATTATTAGCCTGCTGGCCGAGCAAAGCATCATTACCAACGGCCGCTTTTATTGCCTAACCAAGAAACAAACTTATGGTCGGTTGGCTGACGTAATTCTTTGTCTTGCCAATAGAATTTACAAAACCCAGAAATTTCCGCTACAACTCAGCAGAAAAGAATTTGCCGAGCTTTCAGGTATGTCGATCGAAAGTATTGCTAGGATTCTTACCAAATTCAAAGCTGATGGCATTCTAGAAATCAACAATGAATACGTTGAAATTCTCGACTTCGAAAAAATGAACCGTATCAGCATGCACGGCTGATATTACAATATTTTCCTATTCACGTTTCACAGAATCGAAGAAGGTGTACATTTGCGCACTTTTTCAATCATTATATGCAAATGATCAATTTGGCCGACTTGCCTCAATATGCTGATGCACTGGCCGATGAAGGATGGTTCGTAATTCCTGATGCACTCAGTGAGCAAGCTGTTGAAAGTATTAAGGATGTAATCTTAAAAACACAACAAACAGCCGATTTTAAAAAGGCAGGTATTGGCACAGGAGCTGATTTTCAACTTAATAATAGTGTTCGCGGTGATTTTATCCATTGGATTAGCCGACATCCTCATGAAACTGTTTTGCAGGAATGGATGCAAAGCATGTCGGCGTTGCGAACGGGGCTCAACCGAGAGCTTTTTCTGGGTTTGCAGGATATTGAAATGCATATGGCCATTTATCCGCCGGGAACCTTTTATCAGCGTCACCTCGATCAATTCAACGAACGTAGCAATCGCATCATTTCCGTAGTGCTATACCTTAACCAGCAATGGCAGCCAGGAATGGGTGGCGAATTGGTAATCTACAGGACAAATGCTGAGCCCGTGATTGTGGAGCCACGTGCAGGTACTTTAGTTTGCTTCCTAAGCGATCAAATTGAGCATGAAGTGCTTACAACACATGTTGAAAGATTTAGCATTACAGGTTGGATGCTTAAAAAACCCATCGGGTTGGGATTTCTTTAGGGTTACTACCTAAACATACTGACGCCATTTCATAAAGTAGCTCGCCTTTTCAATTGCAGTGATAATGTTAAGGTTTTCCACGTAAATTGCTTTGGATTCAAGATGAACAGGGCTCAAATTAATAATCCCTTTAACGCCAGCATTTATCAATATATCAGCAGTTTGACAAGTGAATGCGCCTGGCACATTAAGAATTACAAGCCTGATGTCCAAACTTCTGATGGTATCGTGCAGCTCGTCAAAATGAAATCTTTGCATATCATTGCGGCAGAATGCTTCATTTACGGTATCAAAATCAAACACAGCTACTAATCTGATGTGCCTGTTCTCATATTCATACAAAAGCGTCTCTGTAAAAGCATCATTATCACCTACAAGCGCAATTCTGGAAAGCTCAAAAGGATCAAGAACTTTATTGATACAATCAACCATATCCTTCACAAGATAGCCTTTTCTGATATTTAAAGATTGGCAACCAATCAACATCAAATCGCGACGAATGGTTTCCTGTGTAGCTCCTGTAAGTCGCGACAATTGTGCCGAATTTACATGAGATTGCTGAGCATTATCATATTTTAATAATAATTGCCTGTAGAAGCTGAGCCGCTCAACGACTTTTGAAGAAAGTATTCCCATCAAAGTTTTGAGGATTAATTTTTAGGCAAAAGTACATTAAACAAGCAACTGTTTATTAATTAACAGATCAAATCATGAGCTGAATCCTTATTTAGATTCTGTCAATAAAGTAAGTGGCTGACTCATAATGATCGTCAAAGTGCATAAAAATTTTATAGCGCAGTAGACTAAAGTATTCGAGGATTAAAAACTTTATAGCAACGCAGATATCGGACATTAGGGACAGACACTATTTAGAAGGCTTACAAATGAAAACATCCTGCTACGATCAATTCGCAACAGGATGTTCGAAATTTTAGCTTAATCCGGATTTGACTATTTGCGACCCGGATAAACTTTTAAAGCTTCTTCAAGGACTTTCATGGAATTTTTCAGGTCGTCAACATTCAGCACGTAACTAATCCTTACTTCGTCTTTGCCTTTGCCTGTACCAGAATAAAATCCACTGGCCGGAGCAAGCATAACGGTTTGGTTTTCATAGCTAAAGTCTTCGAGCAGCCATTGGCAAAATCTGTCCGAATCATCAATTGGGAGACGGGCAACAACATAAAATGCACCTTTTGGACTTGGGCAATAAGCACCTTCAATTTTGTTGATTGCCTCCACCACTGTATCGCGTCGTTGCAGGTATTCATTCAAAACTTCCTCAAAATAGCTATCAGGTGTGTCAATAGCAGCTTCTGCAGCAACCTGTCCCAAACTAGGCGGACTTAAACGAGCCTGGGCAAATTTAAGGGCTGTTTTCATTACCTCACGGTTTTTTGAAATCAAACAGCCAATCCGAACACCGCAGGCACTGTAGCGTTTAGAAACGGAATCGATCAAAATCACGTTATCATCAATTCCTTTGAGGTGCATGCAGGAATAATGTTGATTCCCGTCGTAAACGAACTCTCGATATACCTCATCTGCAATCAGATATAAATCGTATTTGATCACCAGTTGACGCAAAACTTCCAGTTCTTCGGCATTGTATAAATAACCGGTAGGATTATTTGGGTTACAGACCAGAATGGCTTTTGTTTTAGGTCCGATAGCCTTTTCAAAATCTGCAATTGGTGGCAGCGCAAAACCTGTTTCAATAGCACTGAAAATTGGTTTCACATTGATACCGGCATTCACAGCAAAGCCGTTGTAATTGGCATAAAAAGGCTCAGGAATTATCACTTCATCGCCTGGATCCATAATTGTTTGGAATGCAAAAAGCAAAGCCTCAGAGGCTCCGGCACCGATAATAATATCTTCGGCTGTAATATGAATATCATGCTTTTTGTAATAAGTGGCCAACTTTTCGCGATAAGAAAGCACACCAGCCGAATGACTGTATGCTACTACTTTTTGTGAAAAGTTGCGAATGGCATTAAGTGCCACTTCTGGCGTAGGAATATCGGGCTGACCGATATTAAGGTGATACACTTTTGTGCCACGTTTTTTTGCTTCTTCGGCATAAGGCACCAATTTTCGGATGGGCGATTCAGGCATTAAATTGCCTTTGATCGAAATACTTGGCATATGGTTATACTTTTAAAATAAGTAAAAAATCCCGGCTGCATACAACCGGGAGATTGTTATTTCACGATTGAAATTTTCCTATTTATTAACCGGAGCTCCACTGTTTTCAGCTTTGGCAGGCATGGCTTCAGCCGGTGTGGCAACTACCTTGCCTTTGATGCGAAGCACAATACTGCTCGCGTTTTTGGCATTTGAAAGTATTGTTACCGTTTTATTAAAAGCACCAGCCCTGTTGGTGTTGTAGGTTACTTTGATCTTTTCTTTATTGCCCGGCAAAATAGGTTGGCGAGGCCATGTTGGCACGGTACAGCCACAGGATGAACGCGGACGTGACAGTATAAGTGGTTCATTGCCAGTGTTAGTGAATTCAAATTCATGTGTCCCGTCACCGTTTAACATGATCTCACCATAGTCAAAAACTGTTTCCTCAAAAGTAATTTCAGGACCGTTAGTGGATTTCTTTTCATCAGATTGTGCCATACTCATTTGGCTAAGTCCGAAAATCATGACAAATAATAAAACTATGTTTCGCATTGTAGTAAGCATTTTTATTTGAGTTAAAATAACTTTGATGCCTACAAAATTAATAATTCTGTGCAGAAACGAAGTTAAAATTTCTGAATATTTTACTTTCTGTTAATTTTTTAGCAGGATAAGTTTTTCCATCAGTGTAATGAAAAGGAAAAAGATTATTATCGAGGGAAAGCGCTAGGCAAATACCTTCTGCAAATCTTTGTCTGTCCGAAAAATGATTCAGCATATTTTGCTCTGGAAAAGTATATAATTTAGGCGCAAACCTCTTCATAACCACTTTTAATCATGGTTGTTATCATTTTAAAGCGTTCGTTAGCCTTGATAGTATTGGAAGCATGTGCCGGAATGATAATGGCCTGACCTGTTTGAAGTTTATTGCTTTTATAATCAATTATGATTTCAGCATTACCATCAATTATCTGTATAAAATTGTCGAAAGGTGAAATTCGATCTGTCAAGGTTTCGCCCGAATCAAATGAAACAGCGCTAATATTTCCTGTTGTCTTCTTGATTATCGTTTTGATTACCACTGAATTTGGAACGTATTCTATGATCTCGACTATAATGAACGATTTCCCCATTTCCATTTCTCTGTTTTCCATTTTATGTCTTATAAGGTAAATTTTACGTTGCCATTACCAGGCGGAGATGAACTCCAAAAGGAGCTCATCCATGCCCGCTACAGGCGATTTCTATTTAATGCAGCACCCGTAAAGTGCCAGCAGGATATGCCCTGTAAGTAGTTACATCACACATTATCAGGAAGTTCACCTGATAGAGTGCGTTATTTTTTAAACTTGATCCGCGATATTTCCACTCCAGTGGGATAGGAAATTTGTCCGTTCTTTTCGGCGGTTATAAATAACTCCGAAAATTCCTGAGGCACAATGGTTTCAAGTGAGGCTTTACCAGCATTTTCTTGTGTTAACTGACCAAGATTTCTGATACCGCCTCCATCCTTTACAATCCAGGCAACATAAACATTCTGCGGTGGAGAGAGCCTGTCGGCCGAAGCAAGGTTTTTGGCTTTAATGGTGATTTTGTAATTACCATTATCGTCTTTTGATTTGCTTGCCGTAATTTCAGCCGATGGTGTGACGTTCGAAACCGGAAATTTGACTGTGTCGGTGCACGAAACCATGAGTATAGTAGCAAAAAGCAGCGACCAGTAGTGATGTATTTTCATTTTTATAGCGTTAATTTACTTACTTGAAATGTCATTTGAGCAATAGCCTTTCACTTTTTTAAGGTTGTTATTAAGTATGGCAAGCCAGCTAAAAAATATAGCGTATCGACAATGCGCCGCCATCACCCCAAAAACCATTGTGACCATAAAAATTGAGCTCAGGCTTCCAGTCAATACTCAGATTATAGGTATTTCCCTGAAATTATATTCCAATCCCAGTATGCCATCAACCTACTACCGCATATTTATCATTGCTATCAGACCATGGAACTTGTCGCCATTCCAAAATCCGACATGTGCTCCAAATCCAAAATACCAGTTTAATCGGTCGGTATTGAAAGCACGATTGTGAATTTCGTAAAAGTCCTGTGATTTGAAAAAGCCTGACCATCTGGAAGAAAGGATTCCCTGAATGCAGCTTTTGGGACGAAGAAGTGCTTAACCGTCAATCCGTTAGAAAACCTCCTCCCTAAAGCCTATATTCCGGTATTATAATCCTGCGCATTGCCAAAGAAAAAGAGACATGCTGCAAAAAACATTGTTATCCGTATTTTTCATTGATTTTCGTTTTTGTTTCAATTCTTAAGGCTTTTCGGATACTCCCGACTTTTTGCTGTGCCGGTCAGCTTGAATTAATTACCACTTCAATTTTAGTTTTTAATGAGGCAGCGAAAGCGTCAATCTTAAACTGGTTTTTTCATCCTGTTTTGCCGCTTTAGCAGCGCGTTTCTCTTTCAGGTTTTTTGGCCGGAGCCTTTTTATCTGACTTCTCCTTTGGAACCTTTTCGTGTGACATTTTGATTTATTTTTTTAAATGAATAATTGCTTTTCTTACAAATCACAGTATTTTTCTTCCTTGAATTATTCTGAGAATTACTGCGATAAGTGCGATCACCAATAAAATATGAATGATTCCTCCGGCATTATAGCCCAGAAATCCAATTGCCCATAAAACGATAAGTATGACAGCAACGATGTATAGAATATTTGACATGATTTATAATTTTCTGAATGAATAAACTGTTTTTAAAAAAGAGGGAGCCCATCAGTAAACAAAGTATTACAAGTATCATAAAATGTGGTAATTATAGCATTTGCGTTGTAAGACCAATTACTGATGGGGTTCCTCATTGTTTTGTAAATTATTGCTGTAGCAATCTTATTTCCACACGTCGGTTATTTGCTCTTCCGGCAGCGGTTTCGTTTGTGTCTCGCGGACGCAATTCGCCATATCCTTTAAAGCTCAAACGACTGGTGTCAACACCTTTATCAACAAAATACTGACGTACGGCATAAGCACGGCTTTCCGAAAGTATTTGGTTATCTTCTTCGCTACCAACATTATCGGTATGTCCTTCAATTTCAAATTTCGCATTTGGATATTCCTCCATCGTCTGGATGATTTCGTCCATTTTAGGATAAGAACTTGGCTTGATAATGAATTTTGCAGTTTCAAACTCAATACGATCGGCAAAACTTTGAAGGGTAGATTCAATTTCTCTGATTTTAACTAAATCGAGCATCGGACAGCCATAATTTTCAGCAGGACCTGCTTCTTCAGGGCAATTATCCAATTCATCCGTAACTCCGTCGCCATCAGCATCGGGGCAGCCATTTGCGCTTGCATCACCTGCCACATTTGGGCAGTCATCAGCATGATCGGCAATGCCATCGCCATCACTGTCGGGACAACCATTGAGCCAGGCAAGACCTGCAACATCAGCACATTCGTCAAGATGATCAGGTACGCCGTCACCATCAGAATCCGGACAGCCATCGAACCATGAAAGGCCGGCTACATCAGGACAACGATCTTTATGATCTGGTACACCATCACCATCTTTATCTGGAGCTATGGCAACAAGTTCTGTAACTACCTCGACAGGAGCCGCTTTAGCTGATCCTTTATTGAATCTTGTAGCAATGCCAAAGGAATAATGCATATAGTCATTAAAGTCGAAAAGATAGTCATATGACACCTCGGCATTCACTGCCAACCACTTTGTTAACCAGATATTTAGGCCAATTCCAGTTGATTGGGCCATATAAGTGGTTTTGTCGATTCGACTGCCGTTCACACCCAGAAAAAAGTAGGGATCGAAGGTGGCATCTTCATTTAAGAGGTAACCATTAGCAAATTTGTATTCAAACTGGCCCTGAAATCGCATCATATCATTGGTCTTTGTGATAGGCTGTTCCAGAGAGCCCCAGCTATTCAGTTTGTCGGTTTCCAGATTTAGCATCGACACTTCTACACTGAAAACAACTTCTTTGCTGAGCAAACGGCCAACTTTTAACTGGGATACAATCGTGTTTCCCATCCAGTTCATATCTGTCAACTGGTCGCTAACGGGCATTCTAACGGCATGGAAATCAACATAATTTGTACTTACACCAACCAGCCACGGTCGCGTTCTGTTTTGTGTATTTGCAGCAAAAGAAACTGCAATTAACAAGGCAATTAAGAAGATAGATTTTTTCATTTTTTTGATATTAGTTTGAAAATTAAAACTCGAATCTGAACGTGTAAAATTGCAGTCATTTCTAGGGTAAATTGTTACAGAAGTCTGAAAAAGAGTTACATCATTCACTCATTTTACCGCAATTAATCCTTAAAAATGAAGCGCTTAACAAATTCATTTGAGCTATAAAAGCAGCTGATAGGATATTTGCTTTAAGGCTTTTTAACTCCAAAAAGCAAAATTCCACCGCCAACAGCCATTACAATCGCTCCGGCAATAGGTGACCAAACCACCGAATGGTTTTTATTCACTGTGACTTCCATATCACCTATGTCCATAACCTTTTCGCGGGTTACATAGTTGAATCCTGTTATCAGTGTGATTACCAAACCAATAAGCAGAATTGAAATTCCTAAAATTTTCATTTTGATTACTTTACTTATGTCAATATTGACAAAGTCAAAGTTGCGATCAGTAAGCAGAAAAAACGTTACACACTTCTGGCAAAGTGTTACATAAATTACAGGTTTTCGAGGTTTCCGCGCCTTTTTTGCTTCAGCTGCTTATAATAAGAAGGTGTGAGCCCTGTTACTTTCTTAAATTGATTGGATAAATGAGCAACGCTGCTGTATTGCAGCCGGTATGAAATCTCGGTTAGAGACAGGTCGTCGTATAGTAACATTTCTTTCACCTTTTCAATCCGGTGCATGATAATATACTGCTGTAAAGTAACCCCTTTCACTTCCGAAAAAATGTTGGACAAATAGGTGTAGTCGTATCCAATTTTTTGACTAATAAAACTTGAAAGATTAATTTTTGGTAATTCCTCATTGTAGTGTATCATTTCGATTACTACATTTTTTATCCTTTCGATCAGGATGCTTTTTTTGTCATCGAGTAATTCCAGACCGGATTTTGATAGGTTTAATTTTAGCTCCTTTCGTTGTTCGTCAGTAATCTCACCACGAATTTCGACTGTACCCAGGTCGACAAAGACATACCATAGCCCGAGCTTTTTCAGCTCCTTTTTCACTACCATTTTGCAGCGCAGGCTAACCATATACCGGATGTAAAGGATCATTTTATTCTTTTAACATTAAAAAACAGATGCAAACATTGTACTTGAAAGTGTATGCTATCACCCGATCAGAACAAACAATCAGCATTTATCCATCTTCACTTTAATTGTGCCTTTTGGCGATTATCCACAGATAATGGCATTAGCACAATTTTCTTACGAAGTTACGCTAAAATGTTGAATTTGAAAATAATATTAAAATTTATTTATCAATCCCAATGATTTCGCAGCTCACGAACGAAACAATTTAGAAAACCATTACCACTTCAGGATGTAAATCTTACTTTGGTATTGCTCAAATTTACTCTTGCGGTCTCAAACGTTTCCTTGTAAACAATAAAAATCAGAATTCCATAGAACTGGAAACCTCCTTAATTTGTTAGGATTTTAGATTTTTGAAAATACAAGGCTAAAGGTGCTGCCCTTGTCCGATTCTGATTCCACATTTAATGAGGCACCCAGAAGCTCTGCGTAGTCTTTGCAAAGTATAAGTCCCATACCAGAACTTTTTTCGCCTTCGGTTCCGGGTCTGCCAAAATCGGCATCCAGCTCAAACAACCGATTCAGTTTCTCCGGAGGAATGCCAATTCCAGAATCTTTTACACAAATAATCAATTCGGAAGAAGTATCCTGTGCTTCGATGCTTATCGTTCCTCCACGTGGCGTGAATTTAATAGCATTAGCCACAAGATTGTGAAGTATTTGTTTCAGCATCTGA
>JAGYNM010000078.1 GCA_018399335.1 Bacteroidales bacterium
AATAGTTAGTGGGCTCATCATACTTATCACGTGAGGGTACAATATTGAGATTCAACATATATTGATCGCGCATCTCTCCGGGATTAAACTGATCAGGCACAGATTGCTTTTCAAAATAAGTAGCAAGTGCATCCTCTCTGGTAGTTCGCTCGGAGCGTGCCACCAGTTCAATTTTCATGTCTTCGATATATTCAATCAGTTCATATGATTTTTCGCGCACATCCTTGGCTTTCACCCAGTATGATTCAACTTTGGCCGGCTCAAGATTATATTGGGTCTCAAACTTGGCATACTGACTGGCAATTTTTGTAGCAAAACTCTGGTTTGTGATTTCCATGCTATCATTTACAACTAAAAAAGCATCCAGAATATCTTTTGCCACATTTAGAGCCAGCATAGCAGTAAGCACCAGGTACATCATCCCAATCATCTTCTGCCTCGGCGTTTCTTTATATCCAGCCATTTTCTAATTTCTTAGTTTGATCGATATTTTTGATCTAATTCTCAATTTCAGCTTAAGCTTTTACGTTCATGGCCGTAAGCATATTGCCATACACTTTGTTGAGTGCACTCATACGGTTCGAAAGCTCAGTAAGCTGCTGATTAAACTGCACTGTGTTTTCGGCAGATTGATGCACTTTATCAAGGTATTGACCCATAGTTTGATACAGCTTGTCGCTGGCTTCAGCAGCCTTGCTGGAACCTTGTAACTGCAGTTCGTAAACAGAATTAAGTGCTGCAAGATTTTTGGAAATCTGCTGAAGCTGTTTGTTATAGCCTTCACCATCAATAGTTCCAAAATCAAGTGCTTCAACAGATTTTTGAATAAGTGATGCAGATTTGGAATAAGACTCTGCCAATTGCTTTGCTGATGAAGATGCTTCTTTAACAGTTCCGGCAAATTCTTCTGTACTTCTCATTTCCGATTTGATAATATCCGCAGCCTGCACATAAGCTGTACTAAGTTTGCCTGCATTTGCAGAGGCTGACTTCATATTTTCAATGTAATCAACTGTTGCCTTCGCATCCTGACTGAGCACATCTGATGCCTTTTTGTAATTACCTGACAATTCAGAGGCTGATTTTGTAGCTAGCTTAATATTGTCAACATATTCATTTGTAGCCACAGCAGCATTTGAAATATCCGACATTTTTGAAGCGTTTTCACTCAGTCTTTCGAATCCTTTACTAAGCCGTTCAAGTGTGGTTGTTTCAATATTCGCCTCCTTAAACATATCATCCAGCTTTTGTGTGGCGGTTTTTTTGGACTGCAGTTCGTTTTCAACTGGCGTTTCATGATACATTCCGGCTAATTGTGGATAAACCAGACTCCAGTCCGGTTCTACGTGAGGTGGCTCAAAGGCAGAAAAGAAAAAGATAATGGCCTCTGTAGTCATACCTATAATCAACATCTCATTAGCACCGGTATAGTGATTAATTTTAAATAGCGCGCCCAGAATTACCAATGCGGCACCGATGCCATAAAGTTTGGCCATAAAATTCTTATAACCTTTACTACTCAAGAATTTGCTAAATCCCATAACTGATATTGATTAAATTATTGTACTCTGTTAAATTATTGTTCTTAATTAATTATAAACCCTTGAAGCTTTGTTTGGGTTGTCTCCTTTATTACGTCCCAAAAAGGGCTGAATAGTACGGAAGCCAATGTAGCTTTTCGCTGTGTCCTGATACTCATAAGCTCTGGTCGTAACCTGAAGATAATATGCGATATCTTTCCACGAACCACCTCTGATTACCTTACGTTTCATTACTGGTGGATCATTTTCTTTTGCGTTGTAGGTATAATTTGGATTCATGTCCCAGGTGAAATTGTAGGAGGAAGGATCAAACGCACTATTGGTCCATTCTGCTACGTTTCCGGCCATATCATACAATCCCCAGTCGTTGGGAGGGAAATGGCCTACGATAACAGTCCGCAAACCACCATCTGAGATATAATTTCCGCGCAGCGGTTTGAAATTGGCCAGGAAGCATCCTTTATCATTACGTGTATAAGGGCCGCCCCATGGATAAGGATTCAAATGATTGCCACCACGTGCTGCCCATTCCCATTCTGCTTCAGTAGGCAAACGAAATTCCGCTAATGCTACCTCACCTTTTTTTGCACGCAAATAGCTGTTTAGTTTTTCCGTACGCCACACACAAAAAGCTTTGGCCTGGCTCCAGTTCACTCCTACTACAGGATAATGATCATAGGCCGGATGCCAAAAATATTTTTCGGTAAGCGGATCATTAAATGAATACGTATAATCATGTATCCAGGCCAATGTGTCGGGATAAACATTAATCATTTCTTTTCGAACATAGATTGACCTGTTTTCCAAACCTTTTGGTCTGTTTGCCAAACCGGCATTTCTGAAATCGGCACCTTCAACAAATTCTTTTTTTGCTGCAGCTTGCAAATCAACCCAATAGTACTCGTAGAACAATTTTCGTGTGTCAATTTCTTTTCTTCTAAAATAACGTTCAAAATCGGGTAGATACATTTCTTCCAAAACGTCTCTCACGTCCTGATCTTCGCTGCTCCATTCGATATCTTCTTTCCAGTTGAGGAAAGGCGGATCATAAATTTCACCTGTTTTTTCGTTTTCCATTATCAGATACTCATCAGGCCTTACCTCGCCCAACAAAGTGCGGGCAATAGAATCGCGCACCCAGTAAACAAACTCACGGTACTCGTTATTTGTGATTTCGGTTTCATCCATAAAAAAGGCTGAAACAGAAATTGTTTTGGGTTGATGTAATTGCCCGGAGGTAATATCTTCGCCACCAACTCCCATGGTATAACTTCCCTGCGGAATAAATACCATCCCATAAGGATCAGGCTGATAAAATGGCTTTGATTTTGTGCGGGCACCAACAAGCTCGCCCTGATTTGAATTGCTGCAGCTGGCAAGCAACAGCAAGGCAGAAGCAAAAAGCAGTAAATTCTTCATCTTTAAGCGCTGAGTTATTCTAAAATTCCTACAAGTCATATTGTAGTTCGTTTTTATAATCAAAATGTGAGTCCTTTTTCTATCATTAAAAGCGGCCAAAATTAACAAATAAGATTTAAGCCACTCATTTTTTTTCAAATCATCCTTACAAATATCTCGTATTTCTATAAATTCTTGCCGACCGATCAGGCTGTAGCTTGAAGCAATAGCCGATACTGATCTCATGCGATCCGGGCACAACCGACAAGCCTAAAGTATTGATATCATAGGCATAACCTATTCGGATATCCTTGATATAAACACCTGCCATAATGCCGATCGATTCCTGAAGCCTATAGTTAACGCCGCCCCAGAACTTATTATTGTATAGCACCTTGGCTGTAACATCAATTTGGGTTTTAACGCCATTGTTTTGCACACTAATTGCCGGATGAAGTTCGTAAGCCGGCTTACCGGGAATAGGGAATTCATATCCCGCAACAAGATAAAATGTCCGGTCGCCGATAAAGCTGGCACTGCTTTCTGCAGTACTTCCGAGTGCTTTTCCTTTGGTTTCGAACAAACTGGTAGCAGAAATACCAATATAATAAAGGTTATCAACCTGCCAGAAAAGTCCGAGATTCATATCGAAAAGCATATCAGTTTGCTCTCCGCTTACCAAAATTGGGTCGCCTTCATTTTGAGGAATAAACTTCCCAAAGTCCATAGAACGGTTCAGCAAATTAACAGCAGTTCCAATACCCAAGCGGCCTCCGCCAAGATCAGCATGGTAACTATAACCCAAATTAACCCCAATGTTACTCTCAAATCCAAGCTTGTCCTGAATAATTGACAAACCAACCCCGCCACGCAACCAACGGACCGGCATATCAGCTGTTACCAGAAAATTTTCAGGGGCAACATTTTCACCTTCTCCATCTTCAAAGCCAGACCATTGTTGTCTTACAATGCCATTCAGGCAAATTCCTTCTCCCATTCCTGCATATCCAGGATTACTAAATGCGTAGGTGTTGGTGTGATAGGTAAAAAGCGGAGCTTGCTGCGCAAAACTGGCAGAAATGCTTAGAAAAAAGGCAAGAAAAAATACTAAGTTCCTGTTTGTCAACTGCATTAGTTAATTTCGGCAATTTTTTTTGTGCGGGCTAAAGTAGTAATTTTCTATCAAATCGTTATGCACAGCTGTTCATAATCGTTTTAGTTTGGTGAAAAAACAGGATTTTTCAAGCTTTATTGTGCAAAAATGAAAAACTCCAAGAATTAATTCGTTTTGTATTGCGAAGCCGTTTTTAGGTAGTAATTTTGCCGCCTAATAATATCCAAAATCTATTGTAATGGCCTTTATCCAGAAAGACGAATTATTTTCAAAACGGTGGATTATCAATTACTTATTAATTATCATCGGTTCATTTATCCTGGCGTCAGGATTCGTACTGTTTATCACACCTTATAAGATAGTGCCCGGTGGTGTTTATGGTATTGCTATTGTGATTCATTATATATTAGGTACACCTGTTGGGCTCACAGCACTCACGATGGATATTCCCCTCACCTTGATAGGAATCCGTATCCTGGGGCCACGATTTGGTTACAAAACCGTTATCGGGTTTTTGTTAACGGCTTTTTTCGTTGACGGACTTACCTATTTATATGGTGAAGATCCTCTTGTAGCCAACGAACCGTTGCTAAGCGCTATTTTTGGAGGAGTATTTCTGGGAACCGGCCTGGGAATGATTTTTAAATCAAAAGCCACATCAGGAGGCACGGATATCGTTGCCATGATTATTAGTAAATATACCAGTCTGCCCGTTGGTCAGCTGCTCATTTGGGTGGATTCTGTGATTGTGTTGCTTGGCTTACTTGTTTTCCAGGACTGGAAAATACCACTTTATTCTCTGATTGTAATTTACATCACCGGAAAAGTTATTGATGCCATCCTGCAAGGGGTTGATTATGACAAAACCTTATTTATCATCAGCGACAAATACGAAGAAATTCGACATAAAATCATCAACGACCTCAACCGTGGCGGCACTTACCTAAAAGGGAAAGGCATGTACAATGGTGATGAAAAAACAATCATCTTTACTGTTGTGAATCGCCGCGAAATGGCTATGCTTCAGGAATTTATCCATCAGATTGATCCACACGCCTTTTTAACTGTTATCAATGCAAATGAGATACTGGGAGAAGGATTTAAGTCGTTGCGTGATAAACTGGAATCCTAACCAATGGCTTTCCTGATTCGCCATCGCCCATTCAGTAATTCATGGATAAAGGCTTATACCATGATTCTTTTGGGAGCGATTTTAATTGCTGCCGGATATGTATTTTTCATCACACCCCACAAAATTGTTCCCGGAGGAATTTACGGCATTTCCATTGTTTTGCATCACAGCCTTGGCACACCTGTTGGACTGATGGCTCTGGCTTTTAATATTCCACTAACGCTTATCGGCATCAAGGTTCTGGGGCCTCGTTTCGGAGCAAAAACTGTTACAGGATTTTTTCTGACGAGCGGATTCATGGATGGCATCACCTATTTTTATGGCGATTATCCACTCCTGAATGACGATCCGCTTACTTCAGCACTTTTTGGAGGTGCGATTATCGGCTTAGGTGTTGGCTTGTTTTTCAAAGCCAAGGCCACATGCGGTGGTACAGATGTGATGGCCATGATGGCCGGTAAATGGACGCACCAGCCATTGGGCAAACTGATGATGACTATCGACGCAATAATCGTAATATTAGGAACAATAGTTTTCGCTGACTGGAAAATTCCGCTTTACTCCCTGCTTGCCATTTTTGTAATGGGCAAAGTAATAGATGCGGTGCTCGAAGGCGCCCAAACAGATAAAGTTGTGCTTATCATTTCAGATCAGTTTGAACATATCGCGCAGAAAATAACGACTGATTTCAAAAGAGGTGCCACCCTGATTGCAGGAGAAGGAATGTTTGCCCGAAACCCCAGGAAAATGCTTTTTGTGGTACTTCGCCGACGCGAAATAGTTTTGCTCAAAGAGTTTATAAGCAGTACTGACCCAAAAGCTTTTATGGTAAGCCTGAATGCATCCGAAATACTTGGAAACGGATTTCGGTCGCTACGCGAAAAACTGGAAGACTAACTACCTGAACAGCTTTACCACGTCATTGCCATTGGCAAAAATCAGGAGGCCAAAAAGCAACACCATTCCAACGATCTGAGCCACTTCCATAAATTTATCGCTGGGTTTGCGTCCGGCAATGATTTCGTAAAAAAGAAACATCACATGTCCGCCATCAAGCGCAGGAATGGGCAAAAGATTCAATACAGCCAGCATAATTGACAGAAAAGCAGTGAGTCGCCAGAAACTTTCCCAATGAAATTCGGGCGGGAAAATGGAGCCGATCGAAATAAACCCTCCAACACTTTCATAAGCTTTCACCTCGGGAGAAAATAACAGTTTGAGCTGTTTTAGGTAACCACCAATTCCATCCACAGTCTTTACCATACCGGCAGGAATGGCCTGTGCAATATTGTAATGCTTTTCGCTGAAACGGAAAAAGTCAGTAAGTTGCTGGCTGGGATATACACCTATCAAACCCTGCTCGGGAACTTGCATAGCCAAATTTACCGTATCGGGGCCACGCTTAACTTGTATAATTACATCCGTATTTTTATACTGTTGAATACCTTCTCTGAAATCCTGAAAATAGCGCATCGTTTGCCCGTTGATACCGAGAATGGTATCGCCAACCTGCATTCCTGCTGCTTCTGCTACCGATCCTTCCGAAAAGGCAGCCGCAATAAATGGAATTCTGACCGATAGAAAAAGTGGATTATCGTGCTTTACGAGCTGAGCAATAGCGCTTTCGGGCAAATTAAGCGTTTGCCTTTTACCATCGCGTTCAATCTCTATTTGTTTGGCGTTTTCGAGAATCATAGTTACCGGAATCTTATTAAAATCCTCCACAAATTCTCCATTTACCGTTAGGATTTTATCGCCGTTTCGAAATCCAAAAGAGCGCGCCAAACTGTCCGTTGCAATTCCATAGCGGTTTGCTTCGGAGGTTGGCAAAAACTGCTCACCATAAATGCTCAGCATGCCAATATATATAACAAAAGCCAGCACCACATTCATCGTTACACCACCCAGCATAATAATAAGCCGCTGCCATGCTGGCTTCGAGCGGAATTCATAATCCTTTGGCGGAAGTTTCATGGCTTCTTTGTCCATCGATTCGTCTATCATGCCCGAAATCTTCACATATCCGCCAAGCGGAAGCCAGCCCATTCCATACTCAGTACCCTTATGTTTAAACTTAAAAATTGAAAACCAGGGATCAAAAAACAGGTAAAATTTCTCCACCCGTGTTTTGAAAATCTTTGCAGCAGCAAAATGGCCAAATTCGTGCACAACGACCAATATAGATAAGCTCAAAAGGAGCTGAACAATTTTTATTACTATTTCCATGTGTTAATGATAAATTTTTCTGCAGAAACGGTTTTTGTAATGGATTTAAACATACTACACCGAAGGATGTTCATGCATTTTAAAGGGTGCAAGATTACTAAAAAAACCCTGATGCTCCGATAGCAAAGTCTTCAATTTGACCGATTAGCCATGTGTTTTAAAGATTTTTATGAAGATGCATTCACAATTAAAGCCCTACAAATCAGTTAAACGCAATATAATCCTCCGGATTGATTGGGATGCCATTAAACCAAAGCTCAAAATGTAAATGCGGCCCTGAACTTAGCTCACCGGAGTCGCCAACTATGGCAACCACTTCGCCTGCTTTAACCAAATCGCCCTCATTTTTCAACAAAACTGAGTTGTGTTTGTAAACCGACAAAAAGTTACCGGCATGCTGTAGTCCAATCACATAGCCTTTATCTGGCGTCCAATTCGCAAAAATAACAGTTCCCTCCAGCACAGCTTTGATAGCTTCGTTGGCATTGGCAACAATATCAACACCAAAATGCTTATTTCCAGGATCAAAGGCATTTGTTATCAAGCCTTTTAAGGGAACAAAAAAATTGGCTGTTTGCATAGCCCGTCTTCTACTTTCTGAGAGCAGATTTCCTTGGTTATAAAGATTATAGCGTTCGGCCGATTCAAATTCGATGCGCAGCAAACTATCTTGCTGGCTTCGTGTCATCCGGATTGTATCAATAGCAGAAGCACGCATTAGGCTTGCATTCGCAAATGCTTCCAGGCTGTCATTTTCCGCATCATATCCTTCAACAATCCTTCGTATATTACTGATATACAAATCTTTTTGCTGAAATACCCTTTCCAGCGAATCAGCTCTTCTGACCATCTCATAAATACGCGAATTCAAAGTAATATCAGTGTAGCCCGGTATATATTCTCTGAGCGAAGTAAATGCTATAATATAGGTGGTGATCACAATTAGAAACACGCTCAAACTTACCAGCAAAACAAATACATTCAAGCGGCTTAGCCTGAAACTCAGCTTTTCTTCAAAAGTTTCATCATGAAAAATTACCAACCTGTACTTATGCCTGAGCTTGCGATACCATTTTTCTTTCTTCTGACCTGTTTGCATAATGCCTTATTTCGGATGCAAAAGTAAGTGAAAAACTTTTGCTCTATGCTCATTCAGAAATTGATAAGAAGCTTATCTGGCTGACATTCTATGTAATCTGAAGACAATTTATATGTCGTATTGCTATAAAGAACACTGTAAATGGTACTCCTATAACTTGATTTACTTACTTTTGCAGTCTTAAATTTCTGGAAAAAAGATCCGCTTTGGCCACCTTGGATTATAATATTTAGTGGTAAGTTAAGTTATGGTAGATAAAAAATATACTGTGCTGAAAAACCGAAACACTTTTTTTAAACTGACGCTGATTGTGTTTGTATTGTTAGGTTTAGGAGCTTGTTCAACTAAAAAAAACACCTGGACCCGGCGAGCCTATCACAATATCACAAGTAAATATAATGTGTATTGGAATGGCAACGAAAGCCTAAAAGAAGGAGTTAAAACACTGAATCAGAGTGCTGAAGATGATTACCTGCAAGTTTTAAGGGTTTTCAATTATGGCAAAAAAAGCGATGCACAGCGCATTTATCAGCCAATGGACAGGGCCATACAAAAAGGCTCAATCGGAGTTCAGCGCCACTCTATGAAGTTTGGCAGCAAAGAGTATGTCCGCTGGATCGATGATAGCTACCTTATGATGGGTAAGGCTCACTTTTACAAACAAGATTATATCAGTGCCCGCCGAACTTTTGATTTTGTCTCGAGCCAATACAACTACAACGACATAAAATATACCGCTGATCTGTGGCTGGCCAAAACATACATTCAGCTGGAACAATACGAAAAAGCAGAACCTATGCTGCGAGCGCTGGATGCTGCCTCGCGCGATAACGAAATGCCAGCCGAAGTGCAACGCAATCTGGAGCTTGTTTGGGCCGATTATTATATCGTTCGCGAAAATTATGATGCTGCAGTTGTTCATTTAAAACGAGGCATTTACAGAAGCAACGACAAACAGCTCAAAACCAGGGCCATGTTTATTCTGGGGCAGATTTATGAAAGACAGGGCGACCTAACAGCAGCAACCGAACAGTTTAAAACAGTGATTAAGCGTAATCCGGATTTTACGCTTGCCTTCGAAGCACGAATCAACCTTGCCAAAGCCTATGATACCAATCTGGGCGATAGCAAACAAATCATCAAAATCCTGAACAGGATGTTGCGTGATGAAAAAAACGAAGAATTTCAAGATCGTATTTATTACGCCCTTGCCGAAATAGCGCTCAAGGAAAACAGACAGGATGATGCCATCAACCTGCTTCAAAAATCGGTTTCAGTAAGTACCATCAACAAAAGCCAGCAGGCCACATCTGCCCTGCTTGTCGCAGGACTGCTTTTCGACAGATTAAAATATGTGCCGGCGCAGGCTTATTACGACACAGCAGTAAGTGCACTTCCTTTGGATTATCCCGGCTACGACAGCATCAACAACCGTGCAGGTGTTTTACAGGAATTAGTTGAAAATCTTGTTGTTGTGCAGCATCAGGACAGTCTGCTGCGCTTAGCAACCATGGATTCGCTTGCACGCAATAAAGTTATCGACGGCCTGATAGCTGAGTTTATCGAAGAAGAAAAACGGCTTCAGCAAGAAGAACGCATGGAAGAACAAATGGCCATGATGCCAGGCAACCGCGAACCGCAAAACACCA
>JAGYNM010000079.1 GCA_018399335.1 Bacteroidales bacterium
TCCTGTGAACCTCCAATACCTGTGGGATAAGCATGGTTTCGCCATCATTTCGGATTACGAAATCTGCCAGCTCCAGCTTTTTTGTTTCCGGCCATTGGTGATCCATGCGTTGCCGGATTTCGGAATCAGTAAGTTTGTCCCTTTCTTTTATTCGTTCCACACGAAGGACTTCTGGAGCTGTAATAAGGATAGTAAAATCGAAATAAGATTGAAAGTCGTTTTCGAAAATCAACGCGGCTTCGTAAAGTACATAAGGGCATTGCCGTTTTTGTTGATCTCTTACCCAATCGTCAAAACGTTTGTGTAGCCGTGGATACATCAGATCCCGAATAAATTGCATGGCAAAAGGATCGTTGAATATGAGCTGGGCCAGTTTGGTTTTGTTGAGTTTGCCATCAGCATGATAAACGGATTTACCGAACTGCTTTTGAATTTTTAACCGGATGTCGTTTTCGGTATAAAGCAGTTTGGTTTGCTGGTCGGCCTCAAAAACTGGAATATCCAGCGATTTAAAAATACTGCAAACCAGCGATTTGCCGCTGCCCATATTGCCTGTAATCCCAACTCTAAACATTTTATTGACTGATGATTAGGTATTCTACTTTTTGGGGAATGAGGCGTATAACTTTAACTTTTTCAGGCATTGTAGCCAAAAGCAACGACAAATATTGAGGCCTTTGACTAATTTGGCTTTCATCCACTTCAACAAAAAATTGCTCGGGTTTTATGCTGGCGTAATCGCGCATAGCCACCGAAAAATTAATGCTTACAACCTCAGGAAACAACTTCAGGTTGAGATCTTCCGAAATGTGAACCGGAACAACAAACTGTGCTTCTGTAAACCTTGCCACATCTACTTTCACCTCAATTTCTTTGGTTGAAGTTTTCAGGGATTCATGTGGCAACACCGGTTTTAGCCTTTTTGTAAAAGACTTATAAACATCTTCCTCTTTCAAAAGTGAAGTTTTTACCGATTGGATGGAGTCGAGCAAATCAGCCGGACCAAAAACCTCAATTGTTTTTGGGCTGTAAACAATTGTATCATACAACCCAAACTCCTCTCTAAACTCTAGTTTCGAATCCACACTCACCGGAATCCTTTTTGAGGCGAGTTTCTCCATTTCAAAATAAAGCTCGTTAACGCTAAAGCTTAACTCTGTTTCGTTCAGTTTGAGCTTTTGACTGAGTGATTCACGAAGCTGTGTAGTGCTGATTGCGTAAGTTTTATCTTTAATCTGACGATACACCACCTCATTAAGCGGGATATCGATCTTACGTCTGGAATTCTTGAAAACGTTTATGCGCAAGATGTTATAACCGGAGGATTCAACGGCAAACCGCAATGTGTTCGATTCCGGATTCCGGATAAACTGGTCTGTCGGCACCTCAGTGAGGCGAACCGAATAAACATAGGAAACGGTATAAACGTCAGAAAGCTTGATCAGCAACCAAAAAAAGGCTGAAAGCAATAAAAAAAACAGAAACACCATAAGCTGTTTCCGTTTTTTTTCGTCGGATCTTAAGGTCTTACCATAAGAACTAATTGCATTCATTGCCTTTGCAAGGATTTACCTGATCGAACAAAAGTGTAAATCCACTGCTTATTTGCCCTGACCTATCTGTGAGCTGTCCATTACAACAGCACTTTTCTCGATTTCGAGTCTGTTTTGACCTTCAACTTCGATCATAAAAGATGTTTCACGCACTTCAATGATCTTTCCGTGGATACCACCAATGGTGATAATTTTATCCCCTTTTTTGAGGGCTTCACGATATTTGCGCTGATCTTTTGCCTTTTTCATTTGCGGACGAATGAAAAAGAAATAGAAAACAACCATGATCAGAATCAAAGGCAAAAAGGACATAAGTCCGCCTGATTCCTGTCCGTCAGGAGTTGGGCCTAATAATAAAATGTTTAAGATATTCATGTGATTAAATTTAATAAGAATCTGGTGTTGCTACCTGCGCCTTGAGGCGTAGCGTAGTTGATTTGGGTTGAGTATTGGTAAGTACTGTGATGGTTTTGTTTTGAATGCCACGTTGCCCGCTGCTATCAAAAGTTACTTCGAGCCTTGCTTCTTCACCAGGGGCAACAGGTTCTTTGGGGTATTTACTGGCCGTACATCCGCAACTTGCACTCACTTTGCTAATTAATAGTGGAGCATCGCCGGTATTTCTAAACTTGAAAATATAGCTCACCTTTTCACCCTGAATAAGTTTCCCGAAATCATGTTCGGTTTTTGTAAAAGAGATTTCCGGCATATCCGTAGCTTTTCCTTTGCTGTCAGCCGATTTGGGATTACGAACCACATCGCCTGTAACTTGCTTGTCAGGATTTTGACAAGAAAATCCAATAAAGAATAAAATAAGAAATGAAAGTAACCTGAAATTCATGTTTTATGGTTTAAAAGCACATTAGTGATCGCAAAATTAATATTAATCTCTGAACTTTTGGGCCGAATCCTAATTTACGCTGCCGATAATTGTGAGCGAGCCTTTGT
Source organism: Bacteroidales bacterium (assembly GCA_018399335.1). Classification (GTDB taxonomy): domain Bacteria; phylum Bacteroidota; class Bacteroidia; order Bacteroidales; family F082; genus UBA5536. Next base: position 2,502 of record JAGYNM010000079.1, read on the forward strand.
AAACCTCATTACTTTTAAAACCCTCGCATTGCAGTACATAAAAATAAGTGCCGTCTTTCAAACCACCACCATCCCAATCGTTCTGGTAATTTACTGATTCGTAAACTTTGCGTCCGTGCCGGTTAAAAATTACCAGCGTTGTTCTCTGGTAATAATCATTAAGCGGCCGAAACTGGTTATTAGCCAATGCCTTGAGCGTGCTGTTTCCTTCGTCCGATGATTCTGCAGGGGCTTCGGTAATCACAAAATAATCGTTGATATTGTCGCCATTGGGAGTAATCACATTAGGAATTTTCAGTTTGATAGGTAATACTTTCACCTGTTTCAGGAATATCGTATCACATCCTTGCTCGTTCACAACAGTTAAAATCACATTGTAATCGCCTTCTTCGGTGTAAAGGTGCTGGGGTGTAAGCAGATCAGAGCTGGGGCTTTCGTCGCCAAACTCCCAGAAATGATTGGTAATCTGGATACTGTCGGCAGAAAGATTGACGTAAGAAAAGTCGATAAAAGGATTTTGAATGTATGCTGTATCCGGATCAGCCTCAATTTCAACCAGTGGATTATCGTAGGCTTGCGTATAAATAGAATCCATTTGAATGCAGCCAAATTCGTCTTCAATATTGATAAAGTACCACAGATGAGCTTTTAGGCCAATAGCCATAGCCGGATTTCCGGGGGCAATCTGAATCGGAGGCACCTGCCAGCGATATTCAAAAGTGGTTGATTCGCCCGATGCAGCAGCACTGATCATGGCTGTATTGCCATTGTCGTTGTCGCCATTGGTACACGTAAGCTGCATTTGCTGCAACACAACATCAAATTTGGGTCGCACTTCCAGAGTGAAAGGAGCACTCTCACAAACTTCTCCGGTGATCGTATCCGTTACAGTAATTTGGTAATCAGCTGTTTCTGTTGCGTAGAATTCAATACTCGAAGTAGTATCACCTGTTGACCAGGAATAAGTTACGTTTTCCTGTTCCAAAACTTCCAGTTTTACAAGCTGGCCATAGCACAATGGCATGGGCGCATCAGCAGAAATCTGACAGTCAACCTGAGCTTTGGCTGAATGGCTTAGAAACGGAAAAACTGCTGTGAAAAAAGCAAAAACTGCCAGTGCAGGAATTCCCGAGCGGATTTTTTTTATCATTGAATTAGTATTGAACGTCATACATGGGCAAAATTAATAAAAATGACACAGCCTCTTGCCTAAAATGTTCCGGATTGCAGCATCACAAGGGTGCAGTCCAAAACAGTTTCGATTCCAGCATTTTGAGCCAAAGCAATCAATTCGGGGTTTTCGGTTCCGGGATTAAAAATGATACGTTTTGGATTGATCGTCAGTATTTTATCATAATAATCTGGTTGCCGCTGTGGCCCAATATAAAGTGTTATGGTTTCAACGGACTCTTTCTCAGGCCAGTTGATTTGTATAGGTGTGTCAAGAATTTTTCCTGCTCTCAGGCCGTAGGCGATCACCTCATGATCGTATGAACGTAGCATTTTTACTGCTTTATGTGCATAGCGCGCCGGATTTTCTGAAGCTCCGATCACAAGCGTTTTTGATGTAGTGTTTGTCATAATTCAAATTAAATCAGCACTACATATTAATGCAATTTTTCTGTTTTTATTGTTGATAAACAAAAGCATTAATATTCATTCCGGCTCCTACCGATGCAAAAAGCAGAATATCACCTTTCTCAATATGATGTTCAGGAATTTGACCCTTTAGCACCATATCATACAAAGTGGGCACAGTAGCCACAGAACTATTGCCCAACTCGCGGATACTCATAGGCATCACCTCATCAACTTTCACTCTAATGCCGTATTTACGGTAAAATCGCTGCACGATAGCTGCATCCATTTTTTCGTTGGCCTGATGGATCAGTACCTTTTTTACTTTCTCAACCGGAATGCCAGATTTATCAAGAGCTATCTTCATGGCATCCGGAACATAATTGAGGGAATACTCATAAATTTTACGCCCTAGCATCTTGATGTACTTAATTTCAGAATTGCTTTCGGGCGCGTTAGACTTTCCATAATAAAGGTAATCCACTTCTTCTTCGGTATGCGACATATTAGCCGTTGAAATAATACCAGAGCCATCGTTTTTGGTGTTGGCTTCTACAATTGTAGCACCGGCACCATCAGAAAAAATCATGGTATCGCGATCATAAATATCTACAACTCTCGAAAGTGTTTCTGATCCGATAACGAGGCAACGCTTTGCAAGACCCGATTTGATAAAGGCATCTGCCTGAATAATGCCCTGAATCCAACCCGGACAACCAAAAAGTATATCATAGGGTACGCATTGGTTGTTTTTAATTCCCAATTTGTGCTTCACGCGAGATCCAATACTTGGAACGGTATCTGATTGTATGCTTCCTTTGAGTACGTTGCCATAATTATGAGCAACAATAATCTGATCAATAGATTCGCGATCGATTCCAGCATCTTGTATCGCACGTTCGGCCGCTATGGCGGCAATATCATCATTATTTTCGGAATCTCCAGCCCATCTGCGTTCGCTGATGCCTGTGATATCCATAAACTTTCTAACGACTTCCTCGCCCGGACTGTCAATTACTGAGTTGTCCTTTTCGAAGAAAACCTGTTTTACGAAATCACTGTTTTTTATGATGTTCTCCGGGATGTAGCTTCCGGTTCCGCTTATGATAGTTCTGATTGATGACATAGATTAAATAATTGAATATAAAGCAATTATAGTTTATATTTTATAATAAAAATATTCGTTTTCGGGCGTAAAAGTAGTATAAATCTAACTTCTGACTAAATTTAAGTTAAGTGAAAATCCAAATCAAGGCTTGCATTGTTGCCAATTTGCCAGCAAAAAATTCCGGATACCGCCATATTTTCCGAATTTGGGAAAGATTTAGTTATGGTAAAGATTTTGATATAACTCAAAGAAAATGAATGTTATGAACTTAAATCAGTTTACCATAAAAGCGCAGCAAGCCATTGCACAGGCTAAGCAGATTGCCGCTGCGCATCACCACCAAGCTGTCGAAAATGTGCATCTGCTTGCAGCAATTATTGAAGAAGATGAACACCTGATTCCTAATCTGCTCAACAAACTGCAGGTTGATGCTAACAATTTTAAAAAAGCGCTCGATCGTACCATTGATAGTTTACCTCAGGTCCAAAATGAAGACGAGCAATTTTATGCACAGGAAACAGCTAAGGCCCTTCAAAAAGCACAGGAAAATGCCAAGCTCTTTCAAGACGATTTTGTCTCGCTTGATCATTTATTGCTGGCCATTTTCGACACCAAAAGCACTGCCTCAACGCTGCTGAAAGACAGTCAAATAAAGCGCAATGAGCTGATTGAAGCTATCAAACAAATGCGTCAGGGCAAAAAAGTTGACAGCCAGAATGCCGAACAAAACTATGATGCGCTGAATCGTTATGCCCGCAATTTGAATCAATTGGCTGCCGAAGGAAAACTTGATCCGGTAATTGGGCGCGATGATGAAATCCGGAGGGTATTGCAGATTTTGTCGCGCCGAACCAAGAACAACCCAATTTTGATTGGCGAACCAGGCGTTGGGAAAACAGCCATTGCCGAAGGTTTGGCTCATCGCATTATCAATGGCGATGTGCCCGAAAACCTGAAAAGCAAGCAGATTTTCTCACTTGATATGGGTGCTTTGATTGCCGGTGCCATGTACAAAGGCGAATTTGAGGAACGCCTGAAAAGTGTTGTGCGCGAGGTGATTGGATCAGAAGGAGAAGTGGTTCTGTTTATTGATGAGATTCACACCTTGATAGGAGCCGGCAAGGGCGAAGGCGCCATGGATGCTGCGAATATCCTGAAACCTGCTTTGGCAAGAGGAGAATTGCGCGCTATTGGCGCAACAACACTCAAGGAATACCAAAAATATTTTGAGAAAGACAAAGCCCTTGAGCGTCGTTTTCAATTAGTAATGGTGAACGAGCCCGATACAGAAGATGCCGTTTCTATCCTTCGCGGCCTGAAAGAGCGCTACGAAAGCCATCACAAGGTTCGTATCCTGGACGAAGCCGTAATTGCTTCGGTTGAGCTTTCGCAACGCTATATCAGCGATCGCTTTTTACCGGATAAAGCCATCGACCTGATTGATGAAGCTGCATCTCGTTTGAGACTACAGATCAATTCATTACCTGAGGATTTAGAAACAATTGAGCGCAGGATCAGACAACTGGAAATTGAACGAGAAGCCATTCGTCGCGAAAAAGACCAGCCCAAACTGGATGTCATTTCCAAAACGATTGCTGAACTCACCGATGAACGCAACCAGATTCGTGCACGCTGGGAAGCTGAAAAAACGCTGGTTGACAAGATACAACAAGAAAAGAAAAACATCGAACAATTCAAACTGGAGGCCGAACAAGCTGAGCGCGATGGCGATTTTGGTCGTGTGGCTGAACTGCGCTATGGCAGGATTGGCGAGGCTGAAAAAGCTATCGAAAGAGCCAAAGCCGAATTAGTAAAAGTACAGGGTGAAAATCCATTGATAAACGAAGAGGTGACGGCAGAAGACATCGCAGAAATCGTTTCGCGCTGGACGGGCATTCCTGTGAGCAAAATGATGCAGAGCGAGCGCGAAAAGCTCTTGAAATTGGAAGAAGAACTGCATCAGCGGGTAGTAGGTCAGGATGAAGCCATTGTTGCCGTGGCAGATGCGATTCGCCGGAGCAGAGCGGGTTTGCAGGACACCAAACGTCCGATCGGTTCTTTTGTTTTTTTGGGGACTACCGGTGTTGGGAAAACAGAGCTGGCGCGCGCCCTGGCTGAGTTTTTATTTGATAATGAGCAGGCTATGGTACGTATAGACATGTCGGAATATCAGGAACGACATGCTGTTTCGCGATTGATCGGCGCACCTCCCGGATATGTGGGCTATGATGAAAGCGGACAACTCACGGAGGCGGTCAGGCGAAAACCTTATTCCGTTGTGCTGCTCGATGAGATAGAAAAAGCCCATCCCGATGTGTTTAATATTTTACTACAGGTTCTTGATGATGGCCGATTGACAGATAATAAAGGCAGAACGGCGGATTTCAGAAATACAATCATCATCATGACTTCCAACATTGGATCGCATATTATCCAGCAAAACCTTGGAAATGAAAATACGCACGAGGTTTCTGAAGCAGCTTTTGAACGCACTCGATTAGAAGTTTTTCAGCTACTCAAACAGCAACTCCGGCCTGAATTTTTGAATCGTATTGACGACATCATCATGTTCAAGCCACTAACCAAATTAGAGATAAAAGAAGTGGTGCAGTTGCAATTTGAACAAGTGAGGAAAATGTTGCTGAAAAATGGTATTCGGGTTGAGATTTCTGGTGCTGCCTTGGATCATCTGGCCGAAGCAGGTTTTGATCCTCAATATGGCGCCCGACCTGTAAAACGTGTTTTGCAACGCGAATTGCTAAATGAGCTTTCTAAGATGATCCTGTCGGATGTTGTAGATAAATCCAGGACAATTATTATTGATTTTATGGACGGCAAACTTGTATTTGGGAATTCCTAAAATCTTAGGATAGATTATCACCAAAAAACGTAAATTGCGCTTTAATCTAAAATTATGATTAAGGCTGGTTTACGTTTTTTTTATTTGCTGATTTTTCTTTGCTTTGGGTTGATTCGTTTTGGATTTACGCAGGAATTTCTGGTTTTTCAACAAGAGCCACATCGGTATATTCCTGAGAAATTAGTCGATCTGGAACATCTTTCTGCCAACATCCGTATTGATCCTTTCAATCGGTTGGTAGCAGGCAAAGTGGAACTGCTTTTCAGGCAAATCCGATCAGATGTGGATAGCTTGGTTTTGCTGGCTCCGGATTTTAAAATTGGCAGGATGTTACTTGATGATGTCAATGCGACCTGGAAGTTTTCCGGAAAAGACCTCATCGTTCAATTGCCATCAGAAACCAAGCGGGGGGCAACGCACAGCCTTTATCTGGAATACCTTGTTAAACCCGAAAGTGAATTGTATTTTGTTGGCTGGAACGATACCACGCAAATCATGCGCCGGCAAATTTGGGCTCACCGACCTTACAATTGGCTGCCCTTTGCCAATGATCGCCTAACCATGGACCTTTATATTACTTTCGACAGCCGTTATCAGGTTTTTTCAAATGGCGTACGCGAAAAGGTAGAGCATTTCGATAACGGCCTATCGCGCTGGCATTACAAAATGTATCGCACACATCCTTTTTTCTCTACCGCACTGGTAATCGGGAAATATAAATACAAACAAAGTCTCACGAAAAAAGGACTTCCTCTTGAGATGTGGTATTATCCCGATCGGGAAAATCATTTTGAAGCTACCTATCAGCATATGAATGAGATGATTGCCTTTTGTGAAGACGAGTTCGGCATTGGTTATCCTTACGAACTTTATCGGCAGGCTCCCGTTGCCAATTACCTTTTTGCAGGGATGGAAACCACAACTTCAACCATTTTTGGCGATTACCTGCATATTGACGAGCGCGCCTTCTGGGAGCGTAATTATGTGAACGTAAACATCCACGAGCTTGTGCATCAGTGGTTTGGAAATTATATTTCGCATCTCCGTCCGGCTGATGTATGGCTTACAGAAAGTTTTGCGACTTATTATGCAAAGCTATTTGAGAAACAGCTTTATGGCGAAGATTATTACCAATGGGAAAGAATCAAAGAAACAACCATTGCACTTAACGCATCAGTACGGGATAATTATGCTATTGCCAGCAGTTTGGGTGGCGTAGCGCGCTGGTATCAAAAAGGCTCGCTGGTTTTGGATATGCTTAGGGACGAAATGGGTGACGAAGATTTTAAGCAATCGATTACGGCCTATCTGAAAAAGTTTGCTTACAAAGAAAGCTGGACGCCTGATCTCAAAAAAACAATTTACGAAACCACCGGAAGAAGCATGGATTGGTTTTTTGATCAATGGATCGAAAGAGGTGGAGAACCCTATTTTCAAATTGATTATAGCCTAGATAAAGACAGTCTGATTCTTGAAATCAGACAACTGCAGGAAATAAAACCCGAGAGGCCACTTTTTATTACAAAACCCATTATCGAAATACATTTTGAAGATGGAAGTTTCGATCGTTTCCAAATTGTAAACCAAAAGCAATATCAACGGATTGAACGTTTTTATCCTGAATCAAAGCAATTGGCCTATATCCTTTTTGATCCGGGCGATCGAATTTTAAAAAAACAAAAGTTTTATCGACCTGAAAATCTGTTAATTAACCAATTACTTCAGGCTCAGCTAATGATTGATCGCTATGAAGCTTTACTCGATTTGCGTAAGATTCCTGTTGAA
>JAGYNM010000008.1 GCA_018399335.1 Bacteroidales bacterium
AATTTAAAAATCAAACCCGTCTTAATTTCCTGGTCGTCATTAACAGATTCACCAATCGCAACACTGCGATGCAGGTAACGAATTTTGAAACTGAGTGCTAAATTCTTTAACACATCTACGGTAAGATTCATGTCTGCTGAAAACCTGAAATCATCAAAATCTTCCAGAGCAGGCTGGTAATACGTTACAAAACCCAACTGTGCCTGCTCCGATAATCTCATTGCCAGCGATATATAATTTGTTGATCTGTAATGACTAACAATTATTTCAGGATCAGTTGTATAGTGTTCACCTTCATGCATTACACCAATCCCTACAAATAGCTTTAAGGGTTTATTTAATGTAGAGTCAGAAAAAAGTTGCACCAAATCTGACCTTACGCCAATTCCCAATAAAAACCTGGATTGCAATTGTAAAAACTGATCAAATTCAAGTTGAGTAAAGGCTTCTGCCATAATCTTATCCTCGTTCAATTGCCTGATCGAGCGCAGGTGAATAAAACCCTTGTTCTTGGTTTTCTCTTTATTAGCCCGCTTAAAGTCATACTCAATAACGGCATAATAATCCTGAATGGGTTTATTCCAATCGAGGCGCAACTGCTCGCCCACTTCAAACTCGTTGGTATTTCCGGAGGAAAAATCTATACTGGTGGTATTTCTCATGCTAAATCCAGGCGTGTCGTATTCCTTTCGGTAACGCTCTGTATTTACCTGAGCAAAAGCATTAAAGGAAAAACAGATAAAAATAAATACAACAAACAACCTCTGCATAACTACCGCATATCAATCATCTCATATGCAGGATATTCCGCTTCATCGTATTCAAAGAAACCAGGTGTAGGCTCAAAAAGCTCATCCAAATTTTTGATGACATAAATAAACGAATTTCCGCCATTATCAAATATTGTGAACTGCTTTATCTGAAGGCCCTGTTCCTGAATGTCGATATGAATTTTAGCAAATTTTTTTCCAGACTCCGGCTTCAATTCGATAGTTTTGTGACCAGGAGTTTGATTGCGTCTGTTTTCCTGAAAATAACTGATTTTGTGATCTTCGTAATAAGAAGTCAATAAGCGACTTGGCGTGATACTTTCTTCTCCTTCCATAGCGTCGCTGATCATTACTTCCTCAGAATCTTCCAGAATAGTCCAAATTGTATTTCCATTTGAAATTACGGACTGACCGGCCATTACCAGTTTGTATGCATCGCCCTGAATAAAAACCTCTCCGGTTTTTAACTCATCAATTCCGGCATCTTCATTTATCATGCGATAATCAAACTCCACCTTCATTGCCGGATATGATTTAGTTTGGTCAATAACTTTTCGCAACAATTCTTCAGCAGTATCCTGGGCAGTGAGTTGTTGTGTCATTCCAACAAGAAACAATAAAATCAAGGTCTTCATTAAGTTTTTCATGCTATTCGTGTTTAGGCAGATCTAAATCCTTCAAAAACTGTTCCAAAGCCATTTCGTTGGCTACTTTTACTTCGCGCGCCTTACTTCCCTCAAAAGGACCAACGATTCCGGCAGCTTCCAGTTGATCGATTATTCGCCCTGCCCGATTGTATCCCAGTTTTAATTTCCGCTGCAACAATGAAGTTGATCCCTGTTGGGTTTGAACAATGATGCGTGCTGCATCCTCAAACAATTCGTCCCTTTCGGTAGCATCAAAAACATCACCAGCTTCATCCTGTTCCTCAGCAAACTCAGGCAGGTAATAAGCATCCGGATATCCGCGCTGTGAGCCGATAAATTCCGTGAGTTTTTCCACTTCAGGCGTATCGATAAAAGCACATTGCAGCCTCACCAAATCACTTCCTGTCGAAAGCAGCATATCTCCGCGGCCAATAAGCTGATCAGCACCTTTGGTATCCAAAATCGTTCTGGAATCTGTACCTGAAATCACCCGAAAAGCTATACGAGCCGGGAAATTGGCTTTAATAGTCCCAGTGATAATGTTTACAGAAGGACGCTGAGTTGCGATGATCAAATGAATCCCAACTGCCCGGGCAAGCTGCGCCAAACGTGTTATTGGGCTTTCTATTTCCTTTCCTGCCGTCATTATAAGATCTGCAAATTCATCCACAACCAACACGATATAAGGCAAAAACCGGTGACCATGCATGGGATTCAGCTTCCGCGATCTGAATTTGACATTATACTCTTTAACATTTCTTACCTGAGCATCTTTGAGCAGTTCGTAACGATTATCCATCTCTATGCTCAAAGAGTTAAGTGTTCGTACAACTTTCCTGGTGTCGGTAATAATAGCCTCTTCTGAATCAGGTAATTTGGCCAGATAATGCCTTTCGATGCGACTAAACAAGCTGAGTTCTACTTTTTTGGGATCGACCATCACGAATTTTAGCTCGGCAGGATGTTTACAATACAACAAAGAGGCAATGATAGCATTGAGTCCCACAGATTTTCCCTGACCCGTTGCGCCAGCCATCAGGATATGAGGCATTTTAGCCAAATCAGCTACAAAGCTTTCATTTGCAATTGTTTTACCAAGCCCGAAAGGAAGTTCAAAGTTATTGTCAGAAAACTTTTCAGACCCAATAATAGTGCGCATCGAAACAATCTCAGGTTTCTGATTTGGAACTTCAATCCCCACTGTTCCTTTGCCAGGTATCGGGGCGATAATCCTAATTCCGATAGCTGAAAGACTCAATGCAATATCGTCTTCAAGGCCTTTGATCCGTGCAATCCGAACTCCGGCTGACGGAACAATTTCATACAATGTAACCGTTGGCCCAATGGTTGCCTTGATTTTTTCGATGCCAATACTGTAATTGGCCAAAGTCTCAACAATTCGCTTTTTGTTCGATTCTAGCTCGCTACGTTCTACACTTACTCCTCCATCTCCATAATCGGTGAGCAAATCAAGATGTGGGAATTTATATTCAGGTAAGTCAAGTGTAGGATCAAAATGTGTATCAAGGCCCTGTCGTTCAATGGTTCCCTTTTTTCGGGTTTCCTCTTGTTTTACGGGTTCAACACTAAATTCAATGTCTTCTTCAGTAATTTCCTCAGCGGGATTACTATCTTCAAGAGGCAAATCAACTTCAAGACTTACCGAACCGCTATTTTCTGTTTCAGTTTTTTTTAATGTATTGCCAGAACCATTTTCCGGCTTTTGAAAATCACTGCTATCATCTTCATTGTCAACAGCATATTCAATTGTATTGTATAAATCAATAGGAGCATCTGATGGACTTTTTCTACTCTTCTGCCCTTCAGCATTTTTATTTCCTGTATTCACTTTTCTGCTAAAAGTGAGGTTAAATTGGAGGATGACGTAAGCAGCAAAAGTAAACGTAAGTGCAATGATAATCCCAGCTGTGCCAATAATCCCTTTAAGATAAATATGAATATAATGCCCCAAAACTCCACCGAGCACATTCAGGGGATCAGTTCTAAAAATGAATGCAAGCAATAAAGGCAACCAGATCAGACTTAGAAAACCATATTTCCATAATGTCCAAGCTTTGAATAGTTGAATACCTGTTCCTAGCTGAATTCCCCAGGCGAATAAAATAAGAACCAGGAAATAAGCACCAACACCAAAGCCTTCTTTGGCTAAAAACTGCGCCAGATAGGCTCCCAGATTACCGGTCCAGTTGCGTATATTCAACTCTATATCAGTAAGTAAACGGCTTATAGTAATATCAGCAATCACATCGTCTGTTACCTGATTAAACCAGTTTATAAAAAATGAAGTAAAGGCTAAGGCGAGATAAATAGCTACAAAAACAAAGAAAATCCCAATCAACTTTTTGAAAGGAAAATTATGGCCTGGTTTTGTTGGCTTTTTTGTGCTGCTACTTTTTGGTGATTTCTTATTAGCAGTTGATGCTGCAGCTTCCTTCTCTTTGAAAGTATTTGTTTTTAACTTATTTACAGGTTTGGCCATGCCTTTTTTTCCTTTGAAATGAAAGCACAAAAGTAGCAAAAATGGCTTGATCCCTGATGTCTAAAACAAAAGAAGCATCAACAGGCTTTGTGCTGCTGATGCTTCTGGCTGAAAATATTAAAGTGATTATTGAATCACAATGGGAAAGCGCTGGCTAAATGCAGTGTTTCCACTTTCATCGACCGCTTTCACGATCACATAAAACTCTCCTCTTGACCATGTTACAGTTCTGGGAGGAACATTATTATCCTGTGTTGCTCCAACAATAATTGATGCATTGAAATCAAAACTATTTTGTTCTGCCACCTGTTCGTTGGCATTCAACATAATTACAAAGGCATCTGTGGTGTTTACCATATCTTCCGTTGAAGTGCTGCGCATAACAGCAACCAGCAATTCACTGAGGTGTTTGTTATCTGAAACACTTCCGGCAATTTTTATAGTATCGGCCCTGATATAAGCCTCATTTTCTTCGGGAGTAAAGCTGAAGGATATTTCAGGTGCAGTTTCGTCTGCTGGTTCCACAATAATTATATCGTGTGCCACAAATTCCTCATTACCAGCCTTATCAGTGCAATAAACCAAAAAATGATAATCGCCGGGCATCGTTGGAACGCCATCAACCTCTTCGGGAATAACAATTTCGGAATGACTCACGGTTTCATTAGTTGATCCTTCGGGTAATGACCAGCTTTTTTGGTAACTCCAGGCTCCATTATCTGAAGTGCTTTTGTGATCATGACCTTCGCCCGGATGAATATCAATTTTGTAGCTACCCAATTCTTTATCATCTGAAAAGACAGCACCAAAAGCAATGGCATCACCTGGCATAAATTCAGTTTCATTCGCCGGCGAAGTCAAATTAATCTGTGGTTTTGTGGTATCCTTTTCGTCAGCAGGATCATCCTCATCTTTTGAGCAAGAGGCAAATGCAACTGCAGCTGACAAAAACAGCATCAAAGCAAAAAAACGATTGTTTCTCATAGGTTTTTATTTATGAATTAAAAATTGATTACTCATTTGCGCCTGCAAAAGTAATGGATTAAAAACATTTACTGGTCGCAAAATCTTATTAAATGGGTTCACTCTCATCTATACTTTTTCAAAAATCTTTAACGTTTAACTTTAGCATTTATTGGAACAGACAATGAAAGCTGAAGGTTAGTGCCGGCTTCGGGCAGCTGAAGTTGCCTGTAAAAACTCAGGTGATTGAAATATTTCGCGTTGAAAACATTTTGCCACTGCAGATCAATTCCCAGTGGAAAATATGCGGTGAGGATTTTAGTTGAAAAACTAATATTAAACAAATTATAACCCGGCGTAACTAGTTCGTTGCGCGCTACCAGTTCTTGTTTGGCAACACCAACCATTTCGAAACGCAATTGTGTTTGATGCAACTTGCGCCAATAAGCTGGCAATTTGTGATTTATTCCAATTACAAGCTTAAATGGCGGTGTGAAAGGAATGGGATAAACACCATCAGTAGTATACACATATTCTGTTTGTAAGTCCCAATCGAACAGGCGGCTAAGTTGCATTCCGAATTCCATTTCGGCGCCAAACCGATAAGCCTCCGACTGCACATAACGATAGATCTGGCCTGCATCAGCTTCCTGAACTTCGGTTCCATCCGGCATTAGATAACTTCCGGTAGGATTCAGGTAAATAAAATTGGGAAAATAGGCTGCAAACGGACTAATCGAAAAATACCAATTCTGTTTTTGCCATTGCAGCGCCAGATCGGCCTGATAGGCATACTCCGAAGTGATTGCTGTGTCGCCTAATTCATAGCGAAACGACCCATGATGAATTCCGTTCGAACCCAGCTCGGCAGTTACAGGCATCCGAAAACTCTTGGCCAGATTCAGCTTGATCAACAGACTATTATCCGGATCAAAAACAGCGCCTAATCCCCAGCTCAGGTCATTAAAATCTCCCTTGTAATCTGGTGATTTAACTGTTGAAGTAAAAGGAGAAAAATAGTAATCTAATTTCAAATTTCCCCAATCATAACGCAAGCCCCAATTAAATCTCCACTTTTCGCTCAGTTTCCAGTCGTGCACATAAAATGCTCCTACGCCCGTTTTTTGATACGCAGGAATTAAAAACATATATCCACCAATTCGATTTGCCTGATAAACCGTACTCAAACCAAAATCCAGGCGATGATCTGAAACCTGCCGGCGGTAAACGACATTCCCCAACCAGGTATCCAAAACCCATTCCAGCTCAAGATCAGGGTCGATTTCGGGAGCTTGCTGGCCGGGAAAATGGCTGTGAAACAACGACCATTCCTGTCTGTGGTTGGACTGATATCCGCCGTCGACAAGTAACTTTTGTGATTCATTTAAAACAAAAATTCCGTTGACACTAAATTTAAAATGATTTACCTGTTGAAAAGGAAGCTCGATATTCCTAAGCGAACCATCATCCTGAAGTTTTGCTGCGCTTGGCAGTCCATGAGCACCAGGAAAAAAGCCAGTCTTGGCAAAAACATTACTGGCCGAAAGCGAGAGTTTTCCCCAATCATCAATCCATCCAGCAGTGAAGTAAGCGCTTTGTTCCACACCCGCTGTGTTTTTAAGTCTTCTGTTAGGAATTTCAAAGCGGTATCTGTTGTAATAAAAACTATCGGCCGGAACACGATAATCTGAAAAACGCGTTTGGGTAAAGCGTGCATAAGTAAAAAAATTTTCAGCGCGATACCGGCTTCGAACCGAGATTCCGAGCAAATCATTAACCGATCTGAAAATTGTATTCACTTCTGTTTCTATACTTCCCGGCGATGCTAAAGCGTGTGGTTTTATGCGAACTACACCTCCTACGGCATCAGAACCATAAATTAAACTGGAAGGTCCCTTGATAATTTCAATTTGCTCCACACCAAACTGATCCACTTCGAGGCCATGATCAGCGCCCCATTGCTGACCTTCTACCTTGATATTATTTTCGGTAACCACAACCCTGTTAAAGGAAAGACCGCGAATCATCGGTTTCGAAAGCCCTTGTCCTATCGTCATTGCCTGAACACCAGGCAGTTTTTCCAAACTTGTCATCAGGCTGCTTCCCCTGTTTTCTCTAAGGTATTTTTCTCCTGCTCCAACAACAGCCTGAGGGGTTCTCTTGGCTTCTTCCCGCCGGTCAGAAAGTACGACAACTTCATCCAGACCAAGATTTTCGGGCTCCATGATGACTGTCACTTTTGTGTTTTTCTGATCCACAACAACGCGATAGGGATGGATACATCGATAACCAATAAAACTCACATGCAATCTGTACTGGCCGCTTGCCAAACCTGTGAAATAGAAATACCCACTGCTATCCGAAAGGGTTTGTTCTGATTTTTCTGCAAGGAAGATATGTGCACCCTCCATTGGTTCGTTGCGATCGTTGAGCACAAGACCTGTGAGTTGATAGTCATCATCCTGCAACTGACTATAACCCGATTGCACAGCAAAAACCAACAAAAGAAGTAAGATTAATTTACTCTGCATTGTGCACAAAACCCATTAAACATGATCTCAAAACTATTTACCTGAAAATCCTTTGGAATGTTAAGTAAATCACGTGACACAGCCCCCAAACAAAAAACCTTATCGCATTTATCGCAATGAAAATGAGCATGCCCTGGCTGCTGTTCCAGTTGCAGATGCGGCTGATTAAGCGCATACTTCACCTCATTTTTTTGCACAACTACCTGATGAATAAGACTGTTCTCCAAAAAAGTACGCAGCGTACGAAACAAGGTTGCCCTATCGTAATCAAAATGCAATTTGTCCTTGATCTCTTGTTCAGACAAAGCAGTTGAAGCCTGATATAATGCTTCCAATACGTCGATTCTACAGGGTGTTTTCTGTAGTTTTTTTTCCTCAAGTATAGTTTTAACAATATTTTGCACAAAAGTATTATTTGCAACGAGGTTGCAAATTTAATTGAATTTCTAAAAATACCGACTAAAAAGCCGGTATTTATTTTTTCGAATCAAATTATTCTTCTATAACACTGAGCTTGATCATTTTATCTCCCTGTCGAATCATATCAACCACTTCGATATTTTCAATCACCTTACCAAAAACTGTATGATTACGATCCAGATGAGCAGTATTTTCGCGACTGTGACAGATAAAAAACTGTGATCCGCCAGTATTTCTTCCAGCGTGAGCCATGGACAAAACACCGCGATCATGTCTCTGTTTTTCCCCGTCAAGTTCACAATTTATAGCATAGCCCGGGCCTCCCGTGCCATCGCCTTTGGGACAACCGCCCTGCACAACAAAATTGGGTATTACCCTATGGAAAGTAAGACCATCATAAAAGCCTTTCTGGATTAAACTGATAAAATTCTCAACAGTTTTAGGTGCATCATCATCATACAACTCTACAATCATGGTACCCTTTTCGGTTTCAATTTTTGCTTTCTTCATAATAGTTTAGCTAAATATTTATAAAACTTGTTTGCAACATATTAATTTACAACACGCATCGACTTATTAAAGCGGATTTTACCGCCAAATAATGATTTGTTGGGATCGAGCGACAACCAGACAAAAACAGCTTTTCCAACAACATGATCTTCAGGCACAAAGCCCCAAATGCGCGAATCAGCTGAATTATGACGATTGTCTCCCATCATCCAATAATAATTCATTTTAAAGGTGTATTCGCTTACCGGAGAGCCATTTATCAGGATATTCCCATCTCTTACTTCCAGAGAATTTCCCTCATACGCTGTGATAATACGCTCGTACAAAGGCAGGTTTTCAGTTGTTAGCTGAACTGTTTTACCCTTTTCAGGAATCCAAAGTGGCCCAAAATTATCAATATTCCAGTTGAAATTAGCAGCATTAGGAAACACTTCAGGATCTCGGATTTCTGCCGGCTCAACAACTTTCTCAACGCTATATACATTGGGCAATTGCTCCAATTCAGAAGCAACTTGTTCACTAATCCATAACATATATTCATCAGGCTGGCTAAGTCGTTTGCCTTCAGTAATATTAAAACGATCCATTATGCGCTGATTGATCATCGTACCATCAGTTTTCACAAGATGTTTGAATTGCAGCGTAGCAGGTGCATCCGCTTTTTTACCATTAACAAGCAAATCCGCTTCAACAATTTGGATGGTGTCTCCGGGCATCCCAACTCCCCGTTTGATATAATTTTCGCGCTTATCAACAGGTCGTGCAATGATATTACCAAAATTTCTGTTATCAGTCCAAACCCTCTCCCTGCCATATTGCCTCACCAAAGAATAATAGCTGACATTACTCTGAAAACGGTCGCTAACTGTATCTCCGGCCGGATAATTAAATACCACGGCATCATTGCGTTCAACATTTCCCATTCCTGCGAAACGATAATAAGGAAGCTTTATCCACTCCACATAACTTTTTGCTGTTTGGCTCCAGGGCAAAGTATGATGAACAAAAGGAAAAGCAAGTGGAGTATTAGGAACTTTTGGACCATAGCTTATCTTGCTCACAAACAAGAAATCGCCGACCAGGAGAGATTTTTCCATGCTGGAGGTGGGAATTGTATAGGCTTCTATTAAAAAGGTGCGAATAATCGTAGCTGCTACCACGGCAAAAATGATGGCATCGAGCCATTCACGAACTGGTCCTTTTTTGGGACGCTCAGTAATTGAAGGATCCTGATAGTTAAGCTTACTGTCGGTACTTATCACAGGCAGGTAAATAAAAGGCACTACAACAGCCAAAAATTGCTCTCCCAGACCATATTTCCCATAACACTTTACCAATTCGACCAGCATCAGCATATAAACGAAAACGTTGAGGAAAGGAATCAGCAGCAGAAGATACCACCAAACAGGCTTCTTGATAATCTGCAACAGCACAAACAGATTATAAAAAGGTATCAAACTCAGATAACCAGGCTTTCCTGCTTTAGCAAACAATTGCCAGGCAAAGAGGGTCGGTATGGTAAAAAGCAGCGGAATAATAATGATCAATGCAAGCATGATTATGATTTTTTGAAAGTGCTAAATTAGAAAAGTGAAGCCAAAGGCCAGTCAGGATTTTGTTAATAATTCGTAATCACTTGAGCGGTAGGGCATAAAAAAAATCTTTTTGCTGTCCGGAAAAGCGCAAATTGATACCACCATCGCGTGCCATTGCCTCCAGGTATGCAATATCAATGGCAATACTATCAGTTACCAGCTCGCGACAGGCATCCGCACCCTGAATTACCAAATCAATCAGTGCTTGTTTGGGATAAGCTCCACGATCAATCTCAAGCAGATTCACACTAATTTCAGGCTTGCTACATCCTCCACTGTAATTCACAACCGTTAAAAGGCAATTACCTTGCAGTTCGAATGATACTAACTCATAAATTCTTCCTTCAGGGTTTTTATCGCTTTTGTTTTCAATATTCAAATTGTAACATGAATTGTCAGTGGCTTCCTGATTTCCTGTAGCTTTTTTTGAACTTGTACATGCTCCAACAAAAAGGATTACTCCAAAAAGTGCTATAAATGCGGAACCAAAAGAAAAAATCCTGTTATTTTTCATCTGACTGCAATAAATCTTTCATGGTAAACGCTCCTTTTTTGCCTGCTAAAAACTCAGCTGCCATCAAAGCGCCTATAGCAAATCCTTTCCTGCTAAAGGCTTCGTGCGTCAGGCTAAGGCTTTCATCTGCCGAAATCAGCTCCAAGCGATGTAAGCCATTAACTTCTCCCTCGCGAATTGCTTCGATAGGCAAAAGCTTGTGGTTTGGTGTTTCTTCCAGGGCATAACCCTCAATAAGCGGGTGATATTCTTTCACCAATCGGGCAATTTCCAGAGCTGTTCCGCTAGGTTTGTCAAGCTTGTGCTGATGATGTTTCTCAAACAACCGCATCCGGAAACCATATTTTGCAGCCAATTCACTCATTTCGCGGGTTAGTTGAAACATCAGATTCATTCCAACGCTAAAATTGGAAGCATAAAAAATGGCTTGATTTTGTTCACTACACCAGCTAAGCACCTCATTAAGATGATGATACCAACCTGTGGTTCCTACCACCACTGGCATATTGGCATCAAAGCATTTGTGAATATTGCCAACAACCTTATCTGGAAGACTAAACTCTATGGCCACATCGGCTGTTACAAAACTATCAAGTTGATCGCGCCAATCCCTTTCATTATCAAGCCTGGCAACCACCTGATGGGAGCGTTCCAGTGCTAGTTGCTCGATGGTTTTTCCCATGCGCCCATAACCAATCAAAGCTATTTTAAGTTTTTTCATTCAATCGTTTCTAAAGCAAATTTACAAGCTGTTATTTCACGAAAATAACACTTTTTAGCGTACAATTTCTCATTGGTTTTAAAACCTGAAGCGTAAACTAAGCCCCGGCTGCACTCCGGCGTAGGATTGCGGCATCTCTGGAAACACCTGATCAGTCCTCATTACAGGCTCTATGCGTACAGATAAATCATCCGAAATATCATAATCAAAAAAATGCGCATCAACAGTAGCATCCAGAATATTCAGAACATACCACAAACCCATCACAATCCAACTGAGTTCCATGTTTCGACGGTAAAAATCCCTTATCGACTGCAAATCCTGAGCAGAATATCTGTCGACCAAATCATTATCAATTGGATAGTCATATTCGTTAACAACATAATCATACGCTTCCCGGGCTTTTCGGTATTCCTTTGCATTGGAACTAGCCAAATAGTAGATCGTCCCGATTCCGGCATAAACTACCGGGATTTTCCAGTACTTTCGGTTATAGGCCTGGCCCAACCCAGGAAGTATGGCTGAATAGATAGTTGCTTTGTGAGGCGAGTGAGGCTTTTTGATTTCAGTTATATTGGTTGCATCCTGTGCCCTTAAGTTTACAGAAAACATGATAAGCAGCAAGAAAATCAGAAAACTGGATCGATTCATTGTTTATCAATCATTTGACAGTTGTTCCATAAGCTTGTCAAAAGTAAAATCATCAGAAAAGCCAATCAGCAAACTTCCTTTGCCATTGCCGTCTCGTTTGATCGCAATTTTTGTATTCAACTGCTGTTCAAGGTGTTTCACCTTCTGCTTATGATGCTCTGGAATAACATTCTTTTGTTTTGATTTAGCAGTAATTTTCTGCGGAGGATCATTTACAGTCCGTACCAGGGCTTCAACTTGCCGCACATTAAGCTCTTCTTCAACAATTTGTTGCAGTATAATGAGTTGCTGTTCAGGATTTTCCAAATTTATCAATGCCCTTGCATGCCCCATGCTAATATGGCCATCGCGCAATGCTACCTGCACTTCAGGAGGTAATTTTAATAAGCGCAAAAAATTCGTAATCGTTGAACGGCTTTTCCCTACCCTGTCACTCAGTTGTTCCTGTGTAAGATCACATTCCTCGATCAAGCGCTGGTAGGATATCGCAACTTCTACAGCATTTAAATTCTCCCGATGAATATTTTCGACCAGGGCCATCTCAAGCATCTGCTCATCGTTGGCCACGCGAATAAAGACAGGAATAGTCTCAATACCAGCTAATTTAGATGCCCGCAATCGTCTTTCGCCAGAGATTAGCTGATACCTGTCATAACCCAGCTTTCTTACTGTTACAGGCTGAATAACTCCTTGGTTTTTAATGGAAGCAGCAAGTTCGCGCAGCGCCATATCATCAAATTCGGTGCGCGGCTGAAAAGGATTAGCTTCAATCTTTTCAAGCGCAATTTCGGCTGTAGCACCGGCAACATAATTACCTGAAATATCAGCCGAAGTGATATCCGTATCCGGACTTTGAAGTATGGCTTCCAGGCCGCGACCCAAAGCTCTTTTTTTTGATTTTCCTGAACTTGCTGTCATCTTTTATTTCATTTATTCCTGCTTTGCTTTTGCTTCTGCTCTGAGGTTGTTTTTGGTTAAAATTTCCCGGGCAAGATTTAAATAATTTACCGCTCCTGTGCTTGTTGCATCATGCATGATGATCGTTTGACCAAAACTGGGAGCTTCACTTAAACGGGTATTTCGATTAATAATTGTATCAAAAACCATCGATTGAAAATGCGCTTTAACCTCATCAACAACTTGCTTTGAAAGTCGTAAACGACTATCGAACATCGTTAGCAGTATGCCTTCAATATCCAGCTTTTCGTTTAATCTTGTCTGAACTATTTTAATGGTATTCAATAATTTACCTAATCCTTCAAGCGCAAAATACTCACATTGAACAGGAATAATCACAGAATCGGCTGCTGTTAAAGCGTTTATGGTAAGCAATCCCAAAGATGGAGAACAATCGATAATGATGAAATCATAATCTCCTTTGATTTTATCGAGCACCTTTTTCATCATTTGCTCTCTGTTAGGGAGGTTAATCATCTCTATTTCGGCACCTACCAAATCGATATGTGCAGGCATTATGTGCAAATACGGCGTTTCTGTTTCCCGTATCACCTGCTCAACCGGCACACCATCAATAATGCACTCATACACACTGTTTTCTATCTCTTTCGGATCAAGCCCAACACCTGAAGTAGCGTTGGCCTGCGGATCGAAATCTACCACCAAGGTCTTGTATTCGAGCACAGCCAGACTGGCAGCCAGATTAATGGCTGAAGTAGTTTTACCAACACCGCCTTTTTGATTTGCTATCGCAATGGTCTTACCCATAAATAACTGGTTTACTGTTAAATTTTTCTTCCAACCACCCCAAGGCAGTACCTCACAAAAATACATTTTTCAAACAGGCGGTCAATGCTTTTAGTCATTAACTTTTCAACACCGTGTAGAAATGCCTACTCCAAAAAAAATCAAAAGCTGCCCGAAGCAGCTTTTAACAGTTCTTAAACAAGAGCTTAAAGCTCATCGTCTATTTTGTCCAAATCTTCAAAAGAGACATCTACTGAGTTGTCTTGTCCTCCCGAATGCTGATCTTCATAATCTTCAGGAACTTCGCCTGTTTCAATAAATTGGATTGAATCGGTTAGTCCTTTCATGAATTTCTCAAAATCCTCCCGATAAAGGAAAAGTTTATGCTTTTCATAAAAAAACTTACCCTGTTCGTTGCTAAACCGCCGCTTACTCTCGGTTATCGTTAGGTATTGTTCATCTTGTCTCGTAGCTTTTACGTCAAAAAAGTAGGTTCGCTTTCCTGCGCGTATTGCCCTCGAAAACAATTCTTCATGTCTGTTTTGCCTTCCTTGATCTTCCATTGCGCTGTCCATATTGTTTGCTTGATAAGTTTCAAGCAAAAATAATAATTTCTGATAAAGAAGCGACAATTGTTTTCTGACATGAAAATTTCTCGTAAAATAAAATTTCATGAGATCGACTTCTTGAAGTAAATGCCGGGATTTCAATTTAGAATTATTCCAAATTTCAAAATTTATCCTAATTTTGCAGCCGAATTTGAACAAAACCAGCATTCTGGCTTTAAATAGATTTGACAGAAAATTTTTCTAAAAAAATACAGCATGGCCAAATTTGATATTATTATGCCCAAGATGGGCGAAAGTGTGATAGAAGCAACGATTACCCGCTGGCTGAAAGGTGTGGGTGATACTGTTGAAGAAGATGATGCGATTGTAGAAATTGCCACCGATAAAGTTGACTCTGAAATTCCTTCCCCGGTCGAAGGCAAGATTATTGAAACACTTTACGCAGAAGGTGACGTAGTAGCTGTTGGAAAAGTAATTGCAGTAGTGGAAATGGAAGGTGATGATGAAGAAGATGCTGCTGCTGAACCAGTAAAAGAAGAAAAACAAGCCGCAAAATCAGAAGAAAAACAAGCGGAAGCTCCGGCAACTGAAAAAGCAGAAACTAAAGAAGCACCGATTAGCTATGCGGATTCTGATCGTTTTTACTCACCTTTGGTGAAACAAATTGCCAAAACCGAAAATGTAAGTCTGGCCGAACTGGAAAGCATTAAAGGAAGTGGCGCTTCGGGACGTGTGACCAAAAATGACATTTTGGCTTACCTCGAAAACAAAACAGCTTCACCTAAAAAAGCTGCCGATTCAACTCAAAAAGCGGCATCTTCGGCTCCGGCTAAACCTGCCGCAATTGAAGCCCCCAAAGTGAATGCCGGCACAGGCGATCAAATCATTGAAATGGATCGCATGCGTCGCTTGATTGCTGATCATATGGTGATGTCGAAACAGGTTTCGCCGCACGTTACTTCCTTCATTGATGTGGATGTAACCAATGTTGTAAATTGGCGCAACAAAGTAAAAGATCAGTTTCAAAAACGTGAAGGACAGAAAATTACCTTTACCCCAATATTTTTTGAAGCAGCTGCAAAAGCACTTAAAGACTATCCCCAGGTAAATGCCTCTGTTGATGGATACAATATTATCCTCCGTAAAAATATCAACATCGGAATGGCTACAGCGCTTCCTAACGGAAATTTAATTGTTCCCGTAATAAAAAATGTGGACGAAAAGAATCTGCTGGGCATTACGAAATCTGTTAACGATCTGGCGAACAGAGCCAGAAATAATAAACTGGATCCTGATGAAATTCAGGGGGGAACATTTACAATTACAAACTTCGGTTCGTTCGACAGCCTTACCGGCACCCCGATCATCAACCAGCCTCAGGTTGCCATTCTCGCCGTAGGCGCTATACGCAAACAACCCGCTGTGCTGGAAACTGCTATGGGCGATGTGATTGCCATCCGGCATATTATGATCCTGTCGATGGCCTATGATCATCGTATTGTAGATGGCGCTTTGGCAGGAATGTACCTGAAACGCATGAAAGAGTTACTCGAAAACTTTGATCCTGAGAGGGAAATCTAAAATACCATATAATCTTTAACAGGGTTGGGAAGCTGACTTCCCAACCCTTTATTTTTTTTACCTATGAAACTTCAACTCAAAAAGCCACTGGCCTTCTTCGATCTGGAAACTACCGGACTAAATATCACCGAAGATCGCGTGATCGAGATCAGCATTTTAAAGGTTCATCCCGATGGAAAGGAAGAAATAAAAACCTGGCGAATCAATCCGGGTATCCCTATTCCGGATGCTTCATTTCAGTTTCATGGCATCTCGGAAAATGACATCGAACATGCACCGAAATTTAAAGCAGTTGGGCACGATATTGCTGCCTTTTTGCAACATTGTGACCTGGCCGGATATAATGCGTTAAAATTTGATATCCCCATGCTAATGGAAGAATTTTTACGCAACGACATTGAGTTTGATTTAAAAAGCAGACAACTAATTGACGTTCAAAACATCTTCATGAAGATGGAACCTCGCACCCTGAAAGGCGCATTACGTTTCTTTTGTGGGCGCGAACTCGAGAATGCACATTCAGCCGAGGCTGATACTATTGCAACCTACGATATTCTAAAAGCCATGATCGATCGGTATCAGGAGCAGGAATATGAGGATAATCTGGGCAATAAAAGCAAACCGGTAGTGAATGATATGCAGGCGCTGCATCACTTTTCGCAGCATCACCGCAATGCCGATTTGGCCGGGCAAATAATTTTTGATGATCAAAACAGGGAAATTTTTAATTTTGGAAAGCATAAAGGAAAGACTGTTGAAGAAGTATTTTTACAAGAACCGTCCTACTACGACTGGATGATGAAGGGATCTTTTCCCCTTTACACCAAGAAATTAATTACTGCAATCAAACTGCGAATGTTTGGCAAAAACGTTAAAATGTAAACCATATTCCCATGAAAATCATTTGTATTGGTCGAAACTACGTGGCACACGCCAAAGAATTGAATAATCCGATTCCAGAGAAACCAGTCTTTTTCATGAAGCCTGATACTGCCCTGCTTCCTCCTCATAACCCATTTTTTTATCCTGATTTCTCGAAAGATGTGCATTATGAGGCCGAACTTGTGATTAAAATCAATAAAAACGGAAAGCATATTGCGGAGAAATTTGCACACAAATACTATGACGAAATAAGTGTAGGAATCGACTTTACTGCACGCGACCTGCAAGCCGATTGCAAAAAAAAGGGACTGCCCTGGGAAATCGCAAAAGCCTTTGATTTTTCGGCACCTGTAGGAAATTTTATACCCATCACCACTTTCGAAAACACCTCCAGCATCCCTTTTGGCCTAAAAATTAATAGCGATTGGCGACAGCAGGGAAACAGCAGTAATATGATTTTCAGCTTCGACCGAATCATCGCTTATGTTTCTCAGTTCGTAACCCTCCGAAGCGGCGATCTCATCTTTACAGGCACCCCCGAAGGCGTTGGACCAGCCCAGCGAGAAGACCACTTTGAACTCTTTCTGGCTGACGAAAAAGTACTTGACTTTAAGGTGAAATAGCCTTCAAGCGAATAATTTACTGTATCAAATTTAAAAACAGCAAACTTTGAATAAATACAGTCTGTAATAGCTTGTTTTCAAAGTGCTCATAAATTGATTTTTTTGCGGTGCAAAAAATCCTGTACCTTTGCTTGATACCTTTATGTCATGCTAAAAAAAATCATTGCAGTTCTTGCCGGGATTCTAACAGGTTTTATACTTATCGGTCTGGTTGAAGCACTTGGACAATATATTTTTCCTGTACCTGCAGAGCTTCTTTCGTCAAATCCCTCATTTCCGGAGGCTACCGAATGGATTGAAGCTATCCCATTAGAGCAAATGTTAATGGTGTTACTGGCTTATATAATTGGTTCGTTTGGTGCCGGTTTTATTACAACTTCCATCTCGCCCGGCAAAAGCCTTGCGCTAATCACAGGATTTATTTTGCTAATCAGCGGCACTATCAATGTGCTCCTCATTCCGCATCCGCTTTGGTTTACGATTATTAGCATCAGCCTGTATATTCCCTTTGCCTATGCAGGTGGCATCGCCAGCATTCGAATGTTTAGAAAATCATGATAAAATCAAAATCTATATCTTATGAAAAAGTTTTTAATCATCACATTTACAGTTATATTCGGATTACAAATGAATAAAGTAAGTGCATACGAATCAACGCAAAAGCATGATTTTGGTGAAGAAAA
The DNA here is from genome assembly GCA_018399335.1 of Bacteroidales bacterium. Lineage (GTDB taxonomy): Bacteria > Bacteroidota > Bacteroidia > Bacteroidales > F082 > UBA5536. Next base: position 17,865 of record JAGYNM010000008.1, read on the forward strand.
TATCCAGTTGCTCATCAGCGAACTAAAGCAAAACTCCGAAGCAGATCAGTGGAAGCGCATTGAACAAGGCGTTCATCAGGCTGCCATGCTTTGGACTGCCGAAGATGGAAATTTTGACGACTTTCAAGCGCTTTGCCATACCTACAATGCAAAAAGTGAGGATGCCCGCGAACAAATGTTTTTACGCATCCAGGATAATTTTGAATTGCTGTGGGGGGGCTTCAACAAAATGAATGTGGGTTTAAAAATTCCACTTCATGTTGATATGGGAGAAATCCTGGAAATTGACAGGATTTTTGGAGGTTATAGTCCGGGAGCACACCTTAGCGCTGATTTCTTCACGAATAAAATCGCCTTCATTGTTCAGCTCAACTTCCCGCATTTTACACTTAAAGAAAAAACCAAGCTTGCTACGGGCTGGAACCGACTTGATTGGGCTTATGCCCGCCTGGGTGATGTGTTTACATCCCGAATTCCGGCCGTATTGTTGCAAAACTATGCCCAACTTTCAACTGACGCCGATTCCTACATCTCTGATTACAATATTTATATGGGCAATTTACGCGATGATAAGGGGAAGCAGTTATTTCCTGACGATCTTAAATTGATCACGCATTGGGGTTTGCGCGATGAACTAAAAACACATTACGGAGACAAAGATGGTTATGAAAAGCAAGCCATGATTTATGCTGTTATGGAACGAATAATCAATCAGGAGATTCCTCTTGAAGTAATCAATAAAAATGATTTTTTATGGAACCCATTCACCAATATGATCACCAAAGAAGGCGCAACATTCCGCTATACTTTTGAGCCCGATACACGCTATCGTCACCTGCTAAATCTGCATGAAGCGCTGCGCGAAATAGATGCATATTCGCCCAGCGCTCCCACTTATATTCAAAGGCAGTTTGATGAAGCCATGGAGATTCCTGTTGATGATGTAGAGAAATTGTTTATCAGCTTATTAAGCAATCCCATCATGAAAGACGTAGCTAAAATCATCGAGAAAAGGATGGGCAGGAAGCTACAACCCTGGGATATCTGGTACGACGGCTTTAAAACACGTTCTTCGCTGGATATCAATAAAATTGATGCTGTTTTAAAATCAAAATATCCCGACAAAAATGCCTTTGAGGCCGATCTGCCAAACATCCTAATCAAGTTGGGATTTGACGCTGACTCAGCAAAATCTTTGGCATCGCGTATCACAGTTGATCCATCGAGAGGGGCAGGACATGCCTGGGGAGCTGCCATGAAAGGCGACAAAGCCCGTTTGCGCACGCGCATTGGCAAAGACGGCATGGATTATAAAGGATACAATATCGCCATACATGAATTCGGACATAATGTGGAACAAACCATTACTTTGTACGATGTGGACTATTATATGCTCAATGGCGTTCCGAACACTTCATTCACTGAAGCACTGGCCTTTGCCTTCCAGGCCCGGGACTTGGAACTCCTTGATATGGAAGTGGAAAACGAAGAAGCAGCACATTTGGCAGCACTCGATCAATTGTGGTCGAACTATGAAATTATGGGTGTTTCGCTTGTAGATATCAGGGTGTGGAAATGGTTGTACGACAATCCAGGAACAGATGAAACCAGACTAAAAGAAGCGGTATTAGCAATTTCCAAAGAAGTTTGGAATACTTTTTATGCACCGGTTTTTGGTAAAAAAGGCTCGCCAATCCTAGCGGTTTATTCTCATATGATTGATAATCCACTTTATCTGTCAGCATATCCAATCGGGCAATTAATTGAATTTCAGTTTGGTCAATATATCAGCGATAAAGATTTTGCAGCTGAAGTTTACAAGGCATTTATGCAAGGACGACTCACACCACAGGAATGGATGCAAGGAGCCGTGGGAGCGCCTATTTCTGTTGATCCGGTAATTATGAAAGCTGAAAAAGCAGTTAATTACTTTAAATAAGGTTATCCTTTAAACAAAATCCAAAAGAAGGATTGGCTAAGAAGTCAATCCTTTTTTTATCGGTCGATGGCATATTTCCCCGGACCATAAACAAATAGGGTGACATAAAAAAGCAGATAAAGCAAACTCATTTCCATGCGGGAAAAAGGATCGCCGGCATGAACCACAAAAGCAGCAATTGCCATTGTAAAAATGAGTGAAAAGGCAGCAAAGCGCGTCATAAAACCCAACATAATAAGCACAGATCCAATCACTTCAGCGCCAATTGCCAGCAGTAAGGAAATCAAACTTCCCACACCCAGTGGATCAGGAAATCCTTCAGCTTTACCATCCAGTAGACGCATCAGCTTGGGATAACCATGTGTAAGCATAAAACCACCGACTGCTATTCTTGAAATCAAAAGCCATACCGACACCAAACTGTTGTATGGTCTTGAAGATGTGAGAAAACTCATATGCTACTTTATCTAAAATTTTTGCAAAAAAATGACAGGATTATTCCCTTTCCCGCAACTTGCCGTATCCCTTCATTATACCCCGAGTTGAATTTGCGATAAAACTTAAAATCTCATCACGCTCGGGCGAAACGGGAAAGTTAGCTTCGATATAACTAACAGCCTGCGATACATTTTTACCTTTAAGGTATATAATTCTGTAGATATCCTGAATAGCGTTAATTCGGTCATCGGTAAATCCGCGACGGCGCAAGCCAATTGAATTAACTCCAACATAGGATAGCGGTTCACGACCGGCTTTGGTATATGGAGGCACATCTTTACGTGCCATTCCTCCACCGCTGATCATCGAATGAGCACCAATTTGAACAAACTGATGCACAGCTGCCAATCCGCCAATGATAGCCCAATCATCAACTTTGATGTGACCTGCAAGGTTACATGCATTGGCCAAAATAACATTGTCGCCGATTATACAATCGTGGGCAACGTGCACATAAGCCATGAGCAGACAATTATTGCCCACTACTGTTTCCCAGTTTGCTTTGGTACCTCTGTTTATGGTGACAAACTCACGAATTGTGGTGTTGTTTCCAATTCGCACGATCGTTTCTTCACCGCTATATTTAAGATCCTGCGGTGCCGCGGAAATTACTGCACCCGGATAAATCCGGCAGTTTTTTCCAATTCGGGCACCTTCCATGATCGTTACATTTGAGCCGATCCAGGTTCCTTCTTCAATTACAACGTTCTTTTCAATGTTTACAAAAGGTTCAATCACAACATTGTTGGCAATTTTTGCCTGCGGATGAACATATGCCAGTGGTTGATTCATAGCAGTTTATTGAATTTAATGTTTTCTGGCAATCTGTGCCATAAGCTTTCCTTCGGTCACAATTTTGTCGCCAACATAAGCAATTCCCCTCATATTGCATATCCCGCGGCGAATAGGCGAAGTGAGTTCGAGTGCGAAAACAATCGTATCGCCGGGAACTACCTTATGACGAAACTTTGCCTCCTCAATTTTGAGAAAATAGGTGATATAATTTTCCGGATCAGGAACGGAATGTAACACAAAAATTCCACCTGTTTGCGCCATGGCTTCAATTTGCAGCACGCCTGGCATAACAGGTTCTTCGGGGAAATGCCCAACAAAAAAATGTTCGTTCATCGTAACATTTTTTACGCCGAGAATATGTTCCTCACTGATCTCTATAATTTTATCAATCAACAAGAAAGGCGGACGATGAGGTAAGATTTTCTGAATCTGAATAATATCATACACAGGTGGTTTATTCAGATCGAAGGGTGGTTCTTTTAACATGATCGGTTTTTTAGTTTGTTCCTTTATTAGTTTAGCAAATTCGGTATTGGCAAAATGGCCAGGCCTGAAAGCTTTCACATGACCTTTGATGCGCTTACCCAGGAGACTCAAATCTCCAATTACATCAAGCAATTTATGCCTTGCGGGTTCGTTCGGAAAGTGAAGATCCAGATTATTCAGAATACCTTCCTCCTTCACTTTTACTTTGGGTTTCTGAAATAAATCAGCCAGGCGATCCAGTTCTTCCTGGCTCACTTTCCGGTTTACAAATACAATGGCGTTGCTCAAGTCGCCTCCTCTGATCAGATTGTTTTTGAGCAAAAACTCCAGTTCGTGCAAAAAAACGAAAGTCCGGCAAGGAGCTATTTCATCTTTAAAAAGTGATAAATCACTGAGCGAGGCATGTTGAACATTAAGCACTTCGGTGCCATAATCAATTTTTACGTCAACTTTAAACGTATCCGATGGCTCGATCAGAAGTTCAAATCCTTTCTCGTCATCTTTAAGGTGAATGGTTTTTTTTATCTCAATATACTCACGCACGGCGTTCTGCTGCTCTATTCCAGCTGATTCCAAGGCTTCCACAAAAAAGCGTGCACTGCCATCACGGATGGGAATCTCATCCATATCCAAATCAATCATCAGGTTGTCAACCCCAAGCCCCATAGCAGCTGCAAGCACATGCTCGATCGTGTACACCCTGGCTCCATTCTGGCCTAATGTTGTGCCACGCGAAGTATCAACCACATGATCTACATTTGCTTCGATTACGGGTTGTCCATCAAGGTCAGTACGCCTGAACTTAATGCCATGATTAGCCGGTGCGGGATTGAAAGTGATACTTCCGTGCTGTCCGGTATGAAGGCCAGTGCCTTCGACACGAACAAGCTTTTTGATAGTACATTGATTTTCTGTCATAAGTATGCGACAAAATCTAGATTTGCATCATAAAAAGTCTGCGCAAAAGTAAGTGTTTTCAGTCAAACTTACACTTTAGAATTATGCGATTGAATTTCAGCAATTTGCTTTTCGAGTTGCTGAATCCTGTCCATCAAACGATCCAAGCGGCGGGTATGCATGTAAACACGTTTGTACTCATCAGCAGGAATGGCCGGCGAACCCATAAAAACGGCATCTTCTTTTCGAATGCTTGTGCCCACACCTGACTGTGCAGCCAGTTTTACGCCATCAGCAATATTTAAATGTCCTGCAAGGCCAACCTGGCCTCCAAACATACAGTTTTTACCAATTTTTGTTGAACCGCTGATACCAGTTTGCGCTGCAATAACAGTATTTTCTCCCACTTCAACATTATGCGCTACCTGAATTAAATTGTCCAGCTTTACGCCTTTGCGAATCACCGTTGCACCAAGCGTTGCCCTGTCGATGGTGGTATTTGCACCAATTTCGACATAATCCTCCAATATCACCTGACCTATCTGAGGAATCTTTTTATATTGATTATCAGACTGGGGGGCAAAGCCAAAACCATCACTGCCAAGCACCGCTCCCGCATGAATTACGCATGATTTACCTAAAACAGTTCCCGGATACAATTTTACACCCGGGTATAAAATGCAATCGTCGGCAATCTGACAATCGTCACCTATATAAACCTGAGGATAGACCTTTACCCGATCGCCAAGTTTCACACGATCACCGATATAAGCGAAAGCACCAGCATATATTTCTTCACCATAGGTGGAGTCATGACCAAAAAATGCCAAAGAAGAAATACCTGTTTTATTGCTGGTATATTGCTGATACACCTCCAGCAGTTTTGCAAAAGCAGAATAAGCATCTTCAACCCTGATCAGTGTTGTTTTCAGAGGCTTCTCAGCTTTAAAATCGTTATTAACGATTACTATGCTTGCTTCTGTTTCGTATATATAAGGTGTGTACTTCACATTAGCTAAAAAACTCAGCGTTTCCGGTTTTCCATCTTCTATCCTCGAAACATTTGAAACCAAAACGTTTTCGTCACCTTCAACGACACCTGATAGCAAGGCAGCAATCTGAGCAGCAGTAAATTTCATTTCTTTTCTTTTAGTTAATTCAAAAGGCTTGTTAAACCACACTAATACAATCTAAATCGGCTGCAATTTACGATTATTCAATATACTAGATGAAACACCTCTTGGTTTAGCCAGTAAAATAAAAGCAAGAAGCATATGCATAAAAATACTGTAACATGCTTAAATTGTTTAACTTACATTAATCCCCTTTAACTTTTTTTAACGCAGCTGCTCACTCGCCTTTGTTATATTTGCAATCCGAAAAAACTACCTAATTCAAAATATGATGCAAACAGATATCAGCGCCTTGAATGAAAAAATCCAGCAGGAAAGTCAGTTTATCGACCTGATAAATCTGGAGATGAATAAAGTTATCATTGGTCAAAAAGCGATGACCGAACGTTTATTGATTGGCCTGTTGGGCAATGGTCACATTTTATTGGAAGGTGTTCCGGGTTTGGCTAAAACGCTTGCCATTAAGTCGCTTGCAAACGTGATTAAAGCTGATTTCAGCAGAATACAGTTTACGCCTGATCTTTTGCCTGCCGACCTTTTAGGAACACTCATCTATAGCCAGAAATCTGAAGAGTTTGTGGTGCGCAAAGGCCCTATTTTTGCCAATTTTATTTTGGCTGATGAGATCAACCGTTCTCCGGCCAAGGTGCAGAGCGCATTGCTGGAAGCCATGCAGGAACGACAAGTTACCATTGGTGATGAAACATTTAATCTTCCCGATCCATTTTTGGTAATGGCCACACAAAACCCTATCGAACAGGAAGGTACCTATCCCCTTCCCGAAGCTCAGGTTGACCGTTTTATGCTCAAAGTTGTAATTAACTATCCAAAAAAAGAAGAAGAGAAATTAATTCTAAGGCAAAATATCACCAACGAACAGCCTAAAACAAATCCGGCAATCAGTCCCGAGATGATATTGAAAGCCAGAGCAGTTACCAGAGAAGTATATCTGGATGAAAAAATCGAAAATTACATCACCGACATCGTTTTTGCTTCACGCTATCCGGCCGATTACCGCTTAAAAAGATTTGAAAATCTGATCAGCTATGGCGGCTCACCACGTGCCAGTATCAATCTGGCACTTGCTTCAAAGGCTTATGCGTTTATTAAACGTCGTGGCTATGTGATTCCTGAAGATGTGCGCGCCATTGCTCATGATGTGTTGCGTCATCGTATCGGTTTAACTTATGAAGCTGAAGCAGAAAACGTTACATCCGAAGAGATCATCAATGAGATTTTGAATACGATAGAAGTGCCATAAAAATATTTTAACTTAAGGCATTTATAACGCAATCAATACCATCGTGGAATCAACGGAAATATTAAAAAAGGTAAGGAAGATCGAAATTAAGACGCGTGGATTGTCCAATCAAATTTTTTCGGGACATTACCACAGCGCTTTCAAAGGCAGAGGTATGGCGTTCAGCGAAGTGCGTGAATATCAATATGGCGACGATATACGCAATATCGACTGGAATGTTACCGCACGTTTTAATCATCCTTATATTAAAGTTTTTGAGGAAGAGCGCGAGCTTACTGTAATGCTAGTTGTGGATGTTTCAGGATCGAACGATTTTGGATCAGGCACACAGCTCAAACGAATGCTGGCTGCCGAAATAGCTGCTGTTCTTGCTTTTTCTGCCATCCAAAATAATGATAAAGTTGGGGTGATTTTTTTTAGTGATCAAATCGAAAAGTTTATCCCGCCCAAAAAAGGAACCAGTCACATCCTCAGGATTATTCGTGAAATTATCAGTTTTGCACCTCAGCATCAGGGCACTGACATTGCCGAAGGCTTGCGCTTTCTTACCAGCGCCATAAAAAAACGGTCAACAGCTTTTTTGATTTCCGACTTTATGACAGCTACTACCTTCGATCATGCACTGCGCATCGCATCCCGAAAGCACGACCTAGTTGCGCTGCGTATCACAGACAAAAGAGAACTGGACATTCCACCACTTGGATTGCTCAAACTTCGTGATCCTGAAACTGAAAAAGAGATCTGGATCGATAGTTCTTCCGCTGCTTTCCGAAACGACTATAAACAAAAAATACTGGCTAAATCACAAATGCTTAATCAACTTTTTGCACGAAGTGGTACAGATAACACCCAATTATTTACTGATGAAGATTATGTGAAGCCCCTGATGAAACTTTTTAAGCGAAGGGAGGCCAGACGATGAAATCACTTAAAATACTTTTAGTCTTAGGTTTAACAGTTGTATTTGGATATCATGTAAATGGTCAGGCTGTTGAAGCAATGAGCAAAATCAGCACTGATTCGCTGAAGCCCGGAGAGCGTTTGATCCTCGAAATCAATATGAAAGCTCCGGAAGGTTTTGAGGTTGCATGGCCAGATTTCCAGGATACACTAACTGCAGGAATAGAAATTTTGGGCAAAAGCCCTATTGAGCAAATTCCACTTGATAAGGACGGCAATGTTTGGATGCGTCAGGAACTAACGCTCACCATGTTTGATACAGGTTATCAGGTAGTTCCTCCGGTTAAACTTAGTTTTAAACCGCGCGGCGATTCAAGCCTTTTCGAAGCCAGCACACCTCCGCATCAGGTGTATGTTATGCCTGTTCAAATTGATACCACAGCAAGTTTCCAGCCCATCATTGGGCCACGAAAAGAACCCATAAGCTTTGCCGAAATATTACCATGGATCATTGGTGGTCTTGGATTAGCTGCCATTATCGCACTGATTATCTGGTTTTTTGTTTACCGCCAACGCAAAGAAAAACCTATCCCCATTTTCCAAAAACCTGTTATTCCTCCACATTCCAAAGCCCTGGAAGAGCTGGAGTCTCTCAGACACAAAAAACTTTGGCAAAACGGAAAAACCAAAGCTTATTATTCTGAATTAACCGAAATTGTGCGCATCTATATCGAGGATCAATTTAAAGTGCCAGCTGTTGAAATGACCACAGCAGAAATCCTTCAGGGAATAAAACCTCTAAAAATAAATAGTGAAGCTACCAGCAAACTGGAACACACGCTTCAACTTGCCGACCTCGTAAAATTTGCAAAAATGCAGCCAGGAGCTTTGGAAAATGACCTCTGTTTGGAAAACATGGTCGTTTTTGTAAAAGAAAGCCATGCCAATATTGCTCTTCAGGAATCAAGCAATGACGAGAAAAAGGAGGATCAGCCATGATGAATAACATCACTTTTGCTAATCCTGAACTGCTTTACCTGCTACTGATTATACCTGCTGCCATTGTGTGGTATGTTTTCAGAACAAATAAACAGCAGGCCTTTTTACAGTTTTCTGACACCACGGCAATGGCTGATTTGGCAAAAAACTGGAAAGTGATTTTCAGACACAGTTTATTCGCCTTGCGCTGGATAGCAATTGGGCTAATCATTGTTGCACTTGCCAGACCGCAAACCAGCTCTTCATCACAAAATATGACGATCGAAGGAATAGACATTGTGATGGCCCTTGATGTGTCGGGAAGTATGCTTGCCCGCGATCTTAAGCCTGATCGGCTGGAAGCTTCTAAAGCAGTGGCATCCAGCTTTATCGAAGACCGGCCAAACGACCGTATTGGTCTTGTAATTTTTAGCGGTGAAACATTCACGCAGGTGCCACTCACAACCGATCATTCTATTTTGTTGAACATGTTCAAAGATATCAAAAGTGGCATGATCGAAGATGGAACAGCCATTGGCGACGGCCTTGCAACAGCCGTAACAAGGCTCAAAGACAGCCGGGCCATTTCAAAGGTGGTGATTTTACTTACCGATGGTGTAAACAATGCTGGTTCAGTTGATCCCATGACAGCGGCCGAAATAGCAAAAGTTTTTGGAGTGCGCGTTTATACAATTGGTGTTGGATCGTTTGGAACGGCGCCCTATCCGGTGCAGACTCCCTTTGGCATTCAACTCAGGGACATGAAAGTGGAAATAGATGAGGAACTGCTTCAAAATATTGCGACACAAACAGATGGGCGCTATTTTAGAGCTACAACCAATCAAAAACTGGAAGAAATCTACGCAGAAATAGATAAATTGGAGCGATCAAAAATTGAAGTTACAGAGTTTAAAAGAAAGCATGAGGAGTTTTTACCTTTAGTACTTTTAGCTTTTGGCCTCCTTTTGGCAGAGTTTTTATTGCGGCAAACAATTTTTAAATCAGTAATCGGATAAATAAAAAATGGAACCTAACGTAATCAGATTCGAAAACCCGGAATACCTCTATTTGCTTGCAGTAATTCCACTGTTTCTGTTACTGTTTTGGTGGGTTAGCTGGCAAAATAAAAAACTCCTCAAGCGTTTTGCCCAGCCTGCATTACTTAAAGTACTCATGCCATTAAGTTCTGCAAGCAGAAGAAGGTTTAAATTTTTTCTTTTTTCACTCGCAATTGCTAGTGTGATTGTAGCCCTTGCTAATCCTCAAACCGGCGCAAAACTCGAAGAAGTGAAACGTGAAGGTATCGACCTTTTTATTGCAGTAGATATTTCCAACTCTATGCTTGCTGAAGATATTCTTCCAAATCGGCTAGAGAATGCCAAACAAGCTATTAACAGACTGATTAACAAACTTGAAGGCGACAGAATTGGAATCGTGCTTTTTGCCGGAAAAGCTTATATCCAACTGCCACTTACTACGGACTACGCAGCTGCAAGAATGTTCGTTTCTACGATAGAAACCGATTTAATCAATGCACAGGGAACTGCAATAGGCGAGGCAATAAGCACTGCTGCTGAGGCATTCGACGAGAATGAGCACAACAAGGCAATCATTATTATCTCGGACGGGGAAGATCATGAAGAAAACCCCATGGATGCTGCAAAACAAGCTATCGACAAAGGCATTACTATTTATACCATCGGAATGGGACTGGCCGAAGGAGCCCCTATCCCAATCTATAATCAATACGGGAAAAGAACTGGTTTTCGTAAAAACAACGAAAACAGCACCATCATTACCCGTCTGAACGAGCCTATGCTTCAGCAGATTGCCGCTGCCGGAACTGGCAGTTATGTGCGAGCTAACAACAGCCGGTCAGGACTTGATGCCATCTTCGATGAAATCAACCAAATGGAAAAATCTGAAATTGAAGCAAAAGTTTTTACAGATTATGAAGATCAATTTCAGTGGTTTTTAGTTCTGGCATTGATTTTGCTGGTTTTGGAAGCCGGTATTTCATCCGCAAAAAAACAATGGGAAAAATGGTTCAACATTTTTGACAGAAAGGAAAGCCATGTATAAACTAGTGATCTTTTTGGTTTTTATTTTTAGCACGATTCAACTATCCGCACAATCCGACAAAAAACTGATTCGAAAAGGTAATAAAGACTTTCAAAAATCAGAATATCAGGAAGCTGAGAAAAACTATAGCAAAGCACTGGAGACAAATCCCAGCAGCAACAATGCAGCATTTAACCTGGGCACATCCCGTTATGCGCAGGAAAATTTTGAAGAAGCCGTAAAAGATTTTGACAAAGCAGCATCGATGAGTTTGAAGCCTGAAAAAGAGGCAGAAGCCATGTATAATCTTGGCAACAGTTTGATGAGTCTCGAGAAATATCAGGAAAGTATTGAAGCTTATAAACGAGCGCTCCGAGCTCAGCCCGAAAATGAAGATGCCCGATACAACCTGGCGTATGCCCAGTGGAAAATGAAACAACAGCAAGATCAGCAACAAGATCAGCAACAAGATCAGGAAGATCAAAATAAAGATCAGCAAGAGGAAAACCAGGATCAACAGCAACAACAAGATCAACAGCAAGATCAGCAACAAGATCAGCAAGAGAATTCAGATCAGCAGCAGCAGGCTGATTCAGATCAACAGCAGCAGCAGGGCAAACAGCAACCACAGCCTCAGCAGCTTACAAAAGAAGATGCCGAGCGCATGCTTCAAGCCCTGCAAAACAACGAGAAGAAAACAATGGACAAAGTGAACGAGCAGAAAGTAAAATCATCGGCTCGCGTTAGTAAGGAAAAGGATTGGTAATACTAATATAAAGGTAATATATTTGTAAAAGAATAAACTTGCGTGCATGCTTGAACTAAAACACATCAAAATTTTACTTTTCGTCTTGCTGATTCCGCTCTTAGGATTTGGTCAGGAAGTGATGCTTAAAGTAAGCACCAAAAGTCAGGTAAGCCTTGGCGAACAGTTTCAGGTAGTGTTCGAACTCAATGCTGAAGGTGAGCGTTTTAAAGGTCCTGATTTCAAAGATTGGCGGGTTTTATCGGGGCCGATGAGTTCAACCAGCTCCAGCATTCAGATTATTAACGGCCAGATGAACAGAAGCTTCACGCAATCATACACTTACATCATCACCCCAACAAAAGAAGGAGAACTCAGCATTGGCTCAGCTGAAGTTGTTGTTGATGGTGAAACCTTTAAAAGCCAGCCCGTTACCGTAAAAGTTACTAAAGGCAGCGCAAACACTTCGTCCGAATCAAATAATCAAAACCAGCAACAAGGCCTCACTGATAAAGATCTGTTCCTCAGGGCTATCATCGACAAAAAAGAAGTAGTTACCGGCGAACAGGTGATTGTTACCTACAGAATTTACACCCGTGTTCCCGTTTCATCCGTGTCAGTTACAAAACTTTCTGCTTTCCCTGGCTTCTGGACAAAAGACCTGCTAAGCGATAAAGACGCCTTGCAACAAACAACCGAAACGATTAATGGTGAGGAATATACAGTTGCCGACATCAGGAAAATGGCACTGTTCCCACAGAAAAATGGAAAACTCACCATTGAGCCCATGGAATTGGAGTGTGTAGCTCAGGTGAGAACACAAACCAACCGACAACGGAGCAGAGATCCTTTCGAAAGCTTCTTTAGCGATCCTTTTTTCAACAGAGGAATTTCCAATGTTCAAAAACTCCTTGTCTCGGAACCGCTCTCTGTCGAGGTAAAACCCCTCCCCGGCCAGGGCAAACCCATGAATTTTAGTGGCGCAGTTGGCCAGTTTGGTATTAGTTCCAGTATCGACAAAACATCCGTCAAAACGAACGATGCCATTACGCTAAGCTATACAATCAGCGGAAAAGGAAATGTTGAACTGGCAGAATTGCCTCAGCTTCAGTTTCCACCAGATTTTGAGGTGTACGATCCAAAAGTTGCAAGCAATATTAACACTTCTGCCAGCGGTGTAAGCGGAACGAAAAAATTTGAATACCTCTTAATTCCAAGAACAGCAGGCGAATTCAAAATTGATGAGCTGCAGTTTAGTTACTACGATCCTAAAAAGCAATCCTACATAAACCTGAAAACTCCGGCATACAACATCACGGTTGAAAAAAGCGGGAAAGAAGAATCTCAGGGCGTTTTTGTGCCAAGTCAATCAGATGTAAAATATATTGGCAGCGACATCCGACACATAAAAACGAATACGGTTTTCTTTAAACAAAAAGGATTATTTTTCTTTGGATCAGCAACTTATCTGGCTTCGATAGCTTTGATGATCATAGTTTTCGTAAGCTTGCTGTTTTTTACAATTAAACGCAAAAAACTTAACAAAAACCAAAAACTTGTCCGAAACCGTCAGGCAACGAAAATTGCTAAAAAACGACTTAAAACTGCCAATATTCACCTCAAAAACAAAGCTCAAAATGAGTTTTATGCTGAGATGAGCCAGGCTTTATGGGGCTACATTCGTGATAAGTTTGACATTGAACCTTCTAAATTGGGACTTGACTATATTGCTGAAGTGCTCAACGAAAAAGGAGCCCCAGAAGCGCTTATTCAGGAATTGGTTCAGGCACTCAATAATTGCGAGTTTGCACGTTTTGCTCCTGGTGAAACCGGAAAGAAAATGGAAGAGCTTTATAGTCAAGGAATTGAGATTATCACTAAAATCGAAAAAACGGTAAAGTAATAATGAATAGCTTTAAACATATTCAGTTCATGATTAAAGACGGGCTCAAGAAAGCAGCCGTTTTTAAGCTATACAGAACGAAATCAAAAATGATTTCATCCACCTTTGCCATTATCATTTTTGTAATTGTCACTTTATCCTCCAACAGCCTTAACGCTGAGGCAATAAACTTTGAACAGCAATACGAAATTGCTCATCAACAGTATAATGAAGCAAATTTTGATTCAGCATTGGTTGTCTATCAAAGCATTTACGAAGCTGGTTTCACCTCTGCCGAACTCCTTTATAATATTGGTAACACCTATTTTAAACTCCGGCAAATCCCTTCGGCAATTCTGTATTATGAAAGAGCATTAAAACTTGCCCCCAACGATACGGATATCTTGCATAATCTGGCAATTGCCAATAGCAGAATTATCGATAAAATAGAGCCTGTTCCGCAACTTTTCTTTAAAAACTGGTGGGAAACTTTTTACAAAATGTTTTCTGCCGATTGGTGGGCGATTATTTCCCTGATTTTTCTGGCTCTTTTTCTTTTGCTTCTGTTCACTTTTATCATCTCCGGGAATCGTGCAATCCGCAAGGTTTCTTTCTTTTCAGGACTGCTATTTTTACTGATTACGATAGGAACATTCGGCATGGCCTCACAAAAATACTATTATACGAAATCCATTAACGAAGCAATTGTTTTTACTCCAACAATAACAGTAAAAAGCTCTCCTTCAGCATCCAGCGTTGATTTATTTGTGCTTCACGAAGGGACCAAAGTAAGTTTGCTGGATGAAGTAGATGGATGGAAAGAGATTAAAATCGCCAATGGAAGTGTTGGCTGGATGCCTTCAGAAAGTCTGAAAGGAATATAAACCAATTTTTTCTTCAGTATGCGGATTAGGCTATTTATAGTAATGACGTTAGTTTTTGTGGTCATGCTTGGTCTGCTGCAGCAATCCTGCCTCAAATCAAAGCGACCTGGTTTGCCGGCCAATGTTGTAAAAGTAATATCCGAAACTGGGATTAATCGTGTTGAACTGAATAAAACAATTGGTCATTTTATTGATAAACAGGATAGTATATTTCTTCATTCAGCATATTTTCTTATTCAACATCTTCCACATCATTATGCCGTCACTTATAAGCTAACGGATAGAAGAGACAGCACCCTCGATTTTAATTTAAATCAATTCAATACTTACGAAGAACTGCAAGAATGGTGGTTTGAACAGAAATACCGAAAGAATGGCATTCGTTACAAGCCAAAAAAATATACACTTGACAGGGATACAATCACAGCTGAATTATTGATCAATACGATAAATCTTGCTGTTAGCAGCAAAAGCTATCCATGGACCAAAACCTATTCAGAAAAAGACTTCTTCGAATATGTCTTGCCCCACAGATTTGGTAATGAAACAATTCACGATTGGCGATCAAACATACACGAAACTTATTCCTGGATTGTCGATTCTGTTGGAAATCAGGAAGACCCTTCCAAACTAATCCAATTGATCAATGCTCATGTAAATGGAAATTTCGTCTTCGATAAAAAATATTTAAAGCGTCCTGAACCGCAGCACTTTAATGAAATTTTAGAAACCAAAAAAGGAAACTATCAGGATTTGGCCTATTTGAAAGCCATGTTGCTCAGAACCTTTGGGATTCCAGCCACAATAGACTATGTACCTTATCTTGCGGATACGACCGGAAGTTTTTATTTTGCGGTAGCCAAAAATGCACAAGATCAATTTGAACCTTTACTTCCAATAAACACTACATATCTTTTTCAGCAAAATAAAATACCCAAGGTTTACCGCAGAATTTACACCAACAACCCAATTAGTTTGTATGCGCTGAAAGATCTTAGCCTGAATACGCCACCGTTTATTGGTCACTACCATTACTATGATGTTACCAACGAATATGTACCGGTTTCATCTTTTAGTTTTCCGGTAAAACAAACTGACACCTTATATTATGCTGCTGTTTTCAACGATTCCTCCTGGCGGGCCGTCGACTGGGCCTTATCCTTCAGTGAAACAGCCATTTTCCCTTCCTTAGGAAGTGATATTTCTTACCGAATAATGTTGATTGATAATGATTCGCTGGTTTTTGAGTAGATCAGACTGCAAGTAACTAAGATACCACTACTTCAACGACTCATAAAACCCGTATTAATCGCCTCAAACTTAAGGCCATTTACCGAAAACTGGAATACAGTTGCGCTTGTAAATTTTAAGTTTATCTTTGTTCCCTTAAATAGAACCAGCATAAACGTTAAGGATTGTTAAATAAAAACCTTTTTTTAGTGTTGCAGGTTTCAATATTTGCTGTAACTTGTGCCACTATTTAAAGCAGTCTGAGAACTGAAATATAATCAAAATTACATGATATGAAAAAAGGATTTCTACCGTTAAGTTTATTATTGACACTCACACTCTTAGCCGGAACAAGTCTTTTAGCCGGAACGCCGGATAATGAGGTTAAAGCTACACCTCAAAATGATCAGCAACCCACTGCTGAATCGTATTTAAAAAGCTTAAAAGCTAACCAGCATACAGGCACTATTGATGCCAGGCAAGTGTTGGAAGCCATGTATCAGACAAAGAATTTAGCTTCGAACCGCGATCGCGAAACATTAAACTGGACTAATCTTGGCCCGGATAATTTTGGCGGGCAGGTAAAAGCTATTTTGTTCGACAACAGAGCTGGTAATGAGGGTACAATTCTAATTGGTGCCAGTGGTGGCGGAATTTGGAAGTCAGTCAATAATGGTATTACCTGGAGCCGTGTAAGTACTAACAACATGATGGTTAGTAGTATGGTGCAGGCAGCTAACGGCGACATTTACGTTGGAACAGGAGATGGCTTTAATGCGCAGGATTACAATGGCTTAAGCGATTTCGAATACACCTCAGGATTAATTGGCCAGGGCGTATATAAATCGACTGACGGCGAAAACTTTGTTCAGCTTGAAAGCACCTTACCCGCTATTAATGATAACACTGCAGCCTGGGCTTTTGTGAACGAACTGGCCGTGAATGAATCAGGTCATGTTTTTGCCGCTACAAATGCCGGACTGATGGTTTCTACTGATGGTGGTGCCAGCTGGACAGTAGCTTCTGATGAAGAAGGCACTGAACTCAGCATGAATGCTACTGATGTGAAAGTTGGAAGCGATGGAATTGTTGCAGCAAGTATTGATAACAAATGCTATATCTCCAAACTTGGAGATATCAATGCTTTTATGAATCGCTCGACTGGTGACTCTGTTTCACTTCCATTCGAAAATGTTTCACGTCTCGAATTAGCCGTTGCACCCTCCGATCCTAACAAATTATATGCAAGTGCAGTAACTAGTTTTGGAGTTCATGCCGGTATATTTGCTTCCTCTGATAAAGGTGATACTTGGGAAGTTATTTTACCAGCAACTAACTCCATTGATATTTATCAAACATATGGTAATTACAACAATAATATTACTGTATTTCCTAACGATCCTGACCGGATTTTAATAAATGCCGTAAACCTTTGGCAAGGAAGAAGAATTAATGAAGAAGGATTATATTCATGGGATACCAAATCCAATGGTTTTGGTTCAGATTTCAATCCATTTTACGTTCATATCGGACAACATATAACAGCCTTTAATCCCAACGCCAGCAATCAAATTTATATTGGTACTGATGGCGGTATTTTTAAAGGAAGTATTTCTGGCGAAGAAATAACCTTTGAAAGTTCAAACCGTAACTTTATCACATCCAGATTCTATTCCGTTGCACCAACAGGACAGGAAAACAGAGTTGTTGGAGGTTCACAGGACAATGGAACCATTTATGTTTCATCAACCGGAAATACGGCTAAAGAAGGCGAAATCATTTACACCGCCTCTATCCCGAATCATGGCGGCTCAGCAGTAGTTTCAACAATTGACCCCAACGCTGCTGTTGTGAGCTCAATTGCAGGAAGCATGGATAGAACTGAGGATATGGGATTTACCTTCTCTACACAGTTTTTGGGTTCGCTCATGGGTAATACTCAGGTCTTTAATACCCCAATCAAGCTATGGGAAAGCTATGACAATGAAAATAGCAGGGATTCAGTTACTTATGCTAAAAAGAATTATGCTGCCGGAGATGTATTAAAAGTAAAAAGCGGCAAAAACAACGATCATCCTTTTATTACACCTGCCTGCAGCTTTGCAAAATGGTGATTCTATCAGGGTGAAAGATATCGTATCTACAAAACTGTTTATTGCCATTGCTAACAGGTTTGGATGACAAAAGATGTCCTTAAATTCTTGGTATTCAGCCAGAATGGTACGAATTAAAACACAAGTGTTAACTTCTCCGAATTCCACAGTCGATGGCTTATTCAAAAGATGCTAATCACCTTTTGTGGCACACGCGATGGAAAATTATTCCATTTCAAATCTGGCTTTGGCCTATAATTATGACCTTGCTGACGTAAACAGCCCACAATGTATCGTAAGAACCCGCCAGCTTCCCGTTAATATCCCCGGCACATCCGATCCTATTAGTCAAGCCATTACGTCAATTTCGTTGATCCAAACAATCCTAACAATGTGATGATCACCTTAGGAAATTATGGAAACGATCAGTATGTGATGATGACTACCAATGCTTTGGATGCTGGACTACTTTTGTAAGCAAACAAGGCAACTTGCCAAAATGCCGGTATATTCATCCATCATTGAAATGAGCAATCCTGAAAAAAGCAATGTTAGGTACAGAGCACGGTATTTTTATTACCGACGACATATTTAGCAGTAGTCCCAATTAAGGTTGCCGGATCAGGGCGAAATGGGTAATGTTCCGTATTCGATCTTAAACAGCAATGGATAAACAAGTCTGCAGATACAGCTCAACCGATCAATGTTGACACCACAGTACTTCATTATCCTGAACGAATAACTACGGCATCATTTACGCGGCTACTTTTGGCAGAGGATTCTACAGATGCAACAACTTCAGGAAACCTGTAGGTGTGGAAGAAAATCCTTTCATCGCATCTAATTCAAATGAGCCGGTAGTTACGATGTATCCAAATCCTGTTAGAGGGTCTAACCACCTTGCAATATGAAGTCTTCCAAAATGCCAATGTATCTTATCAGGTATTCGATCTTCTGGAAAAAGCTCATTCTTTCGCAAGAACTTGGCAACCATACTGTTGGAGACTATCAGGAAACTTTTAACTTGACAAACTCAGACGTGGTGCTTACATTTTAAGACTCAACAGTGGGAATACTAATAAAGCCTCAAATTCTTCGTATATTAATTGAATATTGACCTCAAAATCAAGTATTAAATGAAAAGATTTTTATCCGCTTCAATCATAGTGCTCTTATTTGGATTTCAACTTTCAGCACAGGAGCGTATTTACACACCAGAGATGATAGCGCCAGAAAATGGAGCTATTGATCAGATGCCTAATGCACTGCTCGGGACTGGAATGCCGTTGCAGGCCAAGGCACTGAAGTAACCTACGAAAGTGCAACTCTCATGAAGACGAAACCTTCACCAATCCTATTTCGTTTCCACAAACAAATGTTACTGCTTATGAAATGTCAGAACTTGGTTTCAATGAAAACCTATTTCTGGCGAGAAGAGCCAACGATGGTATTCCACTTCGACTGGTCAGAACCGTGGTCATTTACCATTGTAAAACAGTAACTTTAACTGCTCCCGGAAACGCTTCAGTCCAAAATCCTGATGCAATCCTGGAATGGATGCAATTACAGGTATTGGCTGGCGGATATGACATTGAAGTGGATACAGCCTACAGTTGGCGTGTGGAATCTTCAGGACAGGATGAAGATCTCTTTGATGTTTATGAAATTGACGAAACCACGGCATGGGCTGTTGGTTCCTCAGGAACAATCGTAAAAAGAGAAAATGGGGTTTGGACGAATTTCGAAAGCCCTGTTAGTGTTGATCTGTTAGATGTTTACTTTACCTCTGCAACTTCTGGTTGGATTTGTGGTGTTGATGGCATTCTGCTTAACTTTGATGGAACTACCTGGAATGAGGCTGTTTCAGGAACAACAGAAGATTTAAATGGTTTGTTTTTCGCTTCTGAAAATGATGGCTATGCTGTTGGAAATTCAGGAACAGCACTTCACTACGATGGGTCAAACTGGAATCCAATTGATGTTGGGTTAACCGGACATCTTTTTGCAGTACACGGAATCGACAGTGAAAATATTGTGGTATCAGGTGCTTCTGCAACAAGTTCCATTTTCGATGGCACAAGCTGGACTGATTATTCAGCTGGTAGCAGAGATATACTTGGCGTATGGATGCTTGCACCTGATAATATCTGGGGAGCTGCCAAAGGTGGACGTATGTACAGCTTTGACGGAGCAGAATGGACAGAACAAACTGTTGGCAATCGCGACTGGCGAGATGTTTACTTTTTAGATGCTGAAACAGGCTATATGGTTGGCCGTAACGGATCTCTTGCTGCATTTGACGGAATAGCATGGCAACTTTCTGCCAGTGGCACAGGAACTGATCTGAGCGGCATGCATATATATGACGAAAACAGCGGATATCTTGTAGGTAACGATGGTATTGTAATTTCGTACCAGGGAGATGGGTTTAACAGCGACTATCTGAAAAGCTATTCTGTTGGAAGTGATATAGTTGAATTCCAATTAAACAACCTCATGTTTGGTAAAAACCACTATTTCCGGATGAGAGCTAAACATGCCACTTCTATCTCGGAATGGTCATCAGCTGGTGCATTTAGTGTAATTGCTTATCCTGAGCTGGACGACCCTTCAAATAATGCCAACAATATTATTCTTGATCCCACACTTTCATGGGATGCAATTAGCGGCGTAGCACGTTACGGACTTCAG
This sequence comes from Bacteroidales bacterium, assembly GCA_018399335.1. Taxonomy (GTDB): domain Bacteria; phylum Bacteroidota; class Bacteroidia; order Bacteroidales; family F082; genus UBA5536. The sequence continues at coordinate 38,338 of JAGYNM010000008.1, forward strand.
GTATCGATGGACGAAGACTTTACAAACCCATTACTCTTCGAAACAAACGAAACCAGCTATACTATTTCAGGTTTAATATTTGGTCAGGATTATTATTGGAGAACGAATGCCCGCCATGCCGGTGGAGTATCTGAATGGTCACCTGCATTTAAATTCACTACTATTAGTACTGTAACCTTAACAGCCCCTGCAAATAATGCCACTGATGTTTCCAGACTTCCACGCCTGACATGGGCTGAAATACACGGAGCAGAAAAATATCTGGTTGCTTTGGATCACACACCTGATTTCACAAATGGTGAACATGAATATGTTGAAGATAACTTCTGGCAGCATGTTTTCATGCTCGATCCGCTCGAAACTTACTACTGGCGCGTGAAAGCTATTCAAGGTTTGGATACCACTGCATGGAGTGCAACATGGAGTTTTACAACAGCAAACGAAACTTCAATTGATGAGCAGCTGCAACAGGCATTTACTATTTATCCTAATCCTGCTAATGATTATTTCCAGTTGAAAACTGAAGCAATAACAGTGCCTCAAGCACAACTTGAAATCTATAACATTATTGGAAGCAAGGTTTTTGCACGGGAAGTTACTTTTGGAGCAAATCAGCAAATGGTAACTATACAATTAGATGATTTTAAATCAGGCCTTTACTTCGTGAAGCTGATTAATGGAAACAGTGCATACACCCAAAGGCTAATCATTGAATAAGCCATAAAGCGCAAAGATTCATAAACACCTGTTGATCGATTCAGCAGGTGTTTTTTTATGCCCAAAAATTTGGCATGAACAATTTGCAATAAACATTAATCAAGCTAAATATCATCATCCCCATCTAAAGGTAACTTCACTTAATTAAGGAAATTTGGAAGAATAATGCTGACCGAACTTGCTTAATTATTACTTCCGGTCAAGCTCATATAAATGGTGAGATTCAAAAAAATCAAGCCTTAAAAAACATTGAACCGCTTCCCGAAACCAAAACTGATATAAAAGGTCAGGAAGAAATTTTGATTTTTATTGTCAGCCATTATGGTTACTCCCTGAGGGAAAAACTCAACAGCACCCCCAACTTCAACGGCCTTAATCTGAGTTTTTACATAACCAAACTCAAAATTCAATCCCGATTTAAAATAAATACCCGGCCGGATTGAAATCTCACCAAGGCCTTTTGTAAATGGTGCTCTCCCATAAATATCATCGGTGCTTGTAGTACCTTCGTCATATCGCTTGGTTTCGATTACAAGATTTCCATTAACACCCTGTTCAATATTTATCACAAAATAATAGTAAGGCTTTTGAAAGGCCAGACTGGCGCCACCTTCAATTAGCCAGCGCAATTCAATCCCTCCCCAATAAGGTTTTTGGTTAAGCAATTTTTTCACGCCATAACCAGCCCGAAGCATAAATACATCATTAAGCTTTCCATAAACATATCGCTTTGAATTGTTATAGTAAGGATTGATGATTTTCACCTGCTTGAGTGATTTCACCGTGATCAGTTCAAAATTCAAAATGGTGGTCGAGAAGGCAGTCTTATTCCGGCCCGGCCTGTAACTCAATCCAAATCCCAGGTTATGCGCGGTGATATTGGCTGTTCGCTCGCGGTTATAAATGATTTGTTCAGACACATCATCCAAATCTTCATTTGAAATGTTCTGCCCAAAGGCAACTCCTGACAAAACCAGAAGAAAAATTAAAAGAAATGATGAAGCCTGCTGCATAGTAAAATGTTTAAAAACAGCGGCCAACGGGTAAATATTTCCCGGGCTATCAATAACGTGTTTCGCGCTGATATTTATGCGATTCACCATAAGCAGCACATTTGCTGGTAGATTTGCAAGAAGTAGCTGCCAGTGACACTGCAAAAACAAATAGAATTAAAACAGCAATTTTTTTCATATCTTAGCGGAAGGTTAAATTATCCATTAAAAAATTTGTTACAAAGTAACATATAATCTTTCTAAGAACAAAAAACGAAGCTTAATATTGTTCAAAACACAAAACAAATGCCGACCAAGCCAGAAATTGAAGACAGTTGGTACAAGGTACTAAAAGCTGAATTTGACGCGCCCTATTTTACAGCGCTTAAAAGCTTTCTTCAGGAGGAAATGAAGCAATACAGTGTATTTCCGCCCGCTAAGCTTATCTTTAATGCTTTCAATAAAACACCCTTGCCTGCCGTAAAGGTAGTAATTGTAGGTCAGGATCCCTATCATGGACCAGGGCAAGCCCACGGATTGGCCTTTTCGGTTCCCGATGGTGTTAAACCTCCTCCCAGTTTGATGAATATTTACAAAGAATTGTATTCCGACCTGGGTATCACACCTTCAAAAAGTGGCAACCTGGAAAAATGGGCTAAAGAAGGCGTTCTGTTGATAAACACATCGCTTACAGTGCGTTCAGGCCTAGCAGCCTCACATTCAGGAAAAGGCTGGGAAAACTTCACTGATGCTGCTATCAAAGCTGTTTCAGAATATCGGGCCGGAGTAGTTTTCATGCTTTGGGGCAACCATGCCATCAGCAAAGAAAAACTGATCAATTCATCTAAACATTTAATACTCAAAACAGTCCACCCGTCCCCATTATCTGCTTCCCGTGGTTTTTTTGGCTGCAAACATTTCTCAACCGCCAATGATTACCTGCAAAATATTGGATTTCTACCAGTAGATTGGCAACTTGACTCCTAATGATTTTTTTGAGGCAATTTGATACAGGATTGCCCAATTAAAATTTTCGTACATTGCGCCGGTTTAATTAAAAAACAAATCTATGCGTAAACAGTTTATTCTAACCACATTGCTGGTGATGAGTTTTATTGCTCTTCATGCCGGCGGTTACCAGGTGCGCCTGCAAAGTAACAGAAGTACAGGGATGGGTCTTACAGGAACAGCCCTGCAAATGGGAGCATCTTCTATGTTTTATAACCCGGGAGCTTTGGCGATGATGCAAAGCAAAACCGATTTCTCTTTGGGTGCCAGCGGAATTATTTCCCGAATCAGCTTCCGAAAATTTGAATCGGATATCATTGCTGAAACAGACAACAGCATGAGTACTCCATTTTATGTTTATGGTGCTGGAAAAATCAATGAGAAATGGTCAGTAGGATTAGCCATTTATACCCCTTACGGTAGTTCATCCAAATGGGAAGACAGCTGGGCCGGACGTCTGCTAATCCAGAATATCGCTTTACAAGCAATATTTTTTCAGCCAACAATTGCTTACAAAATCAGTGACAAAATTGGTATTGGTGCTGGATTGGTTTATGCCACAGGAAAAGTTGAGCTGCAAAAAGGCCTAAACTATGGATCTGATAGTTATGTAAACCTGGAAGGCAGCACCTCAAATATCGGCTTCAATGCTGGCTTGTATTTCCAGGCGAGTGATGAACTTTCTTTTGGTTTAAATTACCGTTCGGAAGTCGTTATGGAAATTTCAGGTGGAGATGCCACTTTTAATGTACCAACTGCCGTTGGAGCAAGTATCCCTGCTACAAACAAATTTGATGCTGCATTACCAATGCCCGCCAACCTTGATTTTGGTGTATCCTATCAGGCAACAGAAAAACTGCTTGTATCAGCTGAGATCAATTATGTGATGTGGGAAACTTATAAAGAACTGG
>JAGYNM010000080.1 GCA_018399335.1 Bacteroidales bacterium
ATTGCGGAGCAATGCAAGCGGATGGGCATTCATATGAACTTTGCGCCTGTGGTTGACGTGAACAACAACCCCAAAAATCCTGTTATCGGGATGCGCTCCTTTGGCGAAGACGCTAACGCTGTAAGTCGCAAAGCACTGGCATATGGCATGGCCATGCAAAAGGCCGGCATACTCACCACTGCCAAGCATTTTCCGGGGCACGGCAACACACAAACCGATTCGCACTATACCCTGCCCGTGGTGGAAGAATCCCTGAAGGAGCTGAAGCAGCTTCCCTTGATACCTTTTCAGCAATTGATCGATTCAGGCCTCAACGGGATGATGGTGGCTCACCTATACCTGCCGGAACTTGCTGAAACAGAAAATCTTTCTTCATCACTCTCGTATCGCATTGTTACAGAACTATTAAAAGACGAAATGGGTTTTGACGGTCTTGTGGTAACCGATGCCCTCGATATGAAAGGTGCTACGCAATATGCCGGAAATGAAAATCCTTCGTTGCAGGCACTCAAAGCCGGTAATGATATTTTGCTTTTGCCGGAGCATGTGCCTGCTGCCATCGCTGCCATTCGCACAGCAGCCGAAACAGATTCACTCGTGATGAAAAGGGTTGAGGAAAGCTGCCGGAAAGTGCTACGGTATAAATATCTGGCCGGACTTCATGTTTATCGCCCTGATTTTGTGGAAGGCCTACACCAGGATTTACATCAGGAGGAATACCGCTTGTTGGTGCAAAAACTCTTTGATGAGGCCATTACACTGGTCGAGAACAGAGACAATACCTTACCGCTTACGCCCGAAAAGATGCAGGATATTAAGTATGCCACTTTGGTTTTGGGCGAGTCGGAGCAAACACTTTTTCAGCGCGCGCTCAAGTCTAGCGGGCTTATAGCCGATCATTACCAATTGGCTAATACAGCTGATCAAACTTACAGGGATCAACTGCTTACAAAGCTTGAGGCATACGACCTTGTGCTGGTAGCCATACAAAACACCAATATACTGGCATCCAAAAAGTTTGGTATTTCAGATGAGGCGATTAAGTTTTTTGAACGACTTTCAAAAAATACTCCTGTCACGCTGAGTCTTTTTGCAAGTCCTTATGCACTGGATTTCTTCGGGATTAACAAACAAGTGAAGGCCGTTTTGGTAGGTTATCAGGATAAACCTGAAGCCTTGATGGCTGCTGCCCGCATTATGATGGGAAAAACAACAGCCAAGGGTAAACTTCCGGTCACAGCTACGACAGCATATCAACTTGGCGCAGGTATCGACCTGTCTGCTTTTAAAGCCTCTTTTGAAAGGCCTTCCGGGAAAATAGAAAACCTTTATACGATTAAGATTGACTCCATTGCTGAGGCAGGAATTGCAAAAAAGGCTTATCCGGGATGCCAGATAGTTGCCATCTACAAGGGTGAGGTGATCTACGATAAAAACTTTGGCACCTTGGCTGCTGATGGCATACAGGCTGTAGAATCGCATCATATCTACGATTTGGCTTCGTTAACCAAAGTTTTTGCTTCTACGCTGGCCGTGATGAAGTTGGCAGAGGACAGTCTGTTGAGTGTGGATGATACCCTTGGAATGTATTTTCCATACCTGCGCAAAACCGATAAAGCCGGCATCAGTATCAAAGAAATAATGACGCATCAATCAGGTTTTGATGGCTGGATTCCCTATTATTTGGAAACGATTTCTCCCAACGGACCCTTACCCGAATTTTATACGGCAATTGGAAATGAAGATTTTCCCAATCGTGTAGCTAAGGATATGTATATTGAGCGACTGTATAAAAATGTTATTTACCAGCGGATAGCTGATAGTCCCTTAAAATCAAAGGAGTACCGCTACAGCGATTTGGGGTATTATTTTATTCCGCAACTGGTTGAGCTGCTTACCAATATGCCTTTTGATCTTTATCTGGATAAAAACTTTTACGAACCTATGGGTCTCACGCATACTTTGTTCCGCCCTTTGCGAAAATTTCCGGCCGACAGTATTGCCCCCACTGAGAACGATCTTGTCTTCAGGCAGCAAACCCTGCGCGGCGATGTGCACGATCAGGGGGCAGCCATGCTGGGTGGTATTTCAGGACATGCAGGTTTGTTTTCGAATGCCCGCGAATCGGCGCTTATCATGCAGATGCTGCTTAATGGAGGTAATTTGAATGGATTACAACTGCTTAAACCTGAAACGATAGTCTATTTCAATACGGTACATTTCCGCGAAGATAAAAACCGGCGTGGCCTGGGTTTTGATAAACCTCCCATCGAGGAAAATCCGCGTTTCAGGACGCCGGGTGAAAGTGCTTCGCCCGATAGCTTTGGACATACAGGATTTACAGGAACCTTTGCCTGGGCTGATCCTGCCAATGAACTGGTGGTGGTTTTTCTGTCGAATCGCGTGCACCCTGACGCCTCAAATCCCTTGTTGATGAGAATGAACATCCGAACCGATATCCACGAATTGTTTTACAAAGCCGTTTCGATGGCTGATACAGCAAGCTAAGACTTTATGCATCAGATCAGTTCAAAGTATTCCTCGAAAAAAGAAAGCAGAAACCTGCTGATAACTGTTTGGCTGAATTTTACCATCGCTTTTGCACAGTTGGTTGGTGGTTTCTTTTCGAACAGCCTGGCGCTGATTTCGGATGCCTTGCACAACCTGAGCGATGCCACTGCCATGCTGATCACCTATATCACGCTGAAGGTGAGTAAAAAAGCAGCAAACAAAAAGCATACTTTTGGTTACAAGCGCATTCAGATTCTGGCAGCATTATTCAACGCCATTACGCTGATAGGCATCTGTGTGTTTTTGATGGTGGAAGCTTATGAACGCTTTATGCAGCCGGAGGATGTTAAAACAACGCCCATGCTTATTGTGGCAGTGATCGGACTGGTGGCAAACCTGATTAGTGTGTTGCTGCTCAAGCGGTTTTCTGCTTCCAATATCAACGTAAAAGCGGCTTACCTGCATCTGATCGGCGACACCCTGTCGAGTGTGGCTGTGATAGCAGGTGGATTGCTCATGATGTGGAAAGGCTGGCATTGGGTTGATCCGCTGATCACTGTTTTGATCAGTTTGTATATCATCAAAGAAACCTGGCATGTGCTGGCCGAGACCTATCAAATATTGATGCAGTCGGTGCCGCCGGGCATAGCCCTCGACAAGCTCCGCGACGCAATCATGGAGATGGATCAGATAAAAAATGTACATCATATCCATGTGTGGAGTCTAACTGATCAACAAATTCACTTCGAGGCACATCTGGAGCTTTGTGAGGATATGATGGTGTCCGAAAGCCAGCAGCTGTATCATCAGGTTGCCCACAATCTGGAGGATGAGTTTGGAATACATCATGTAACTTTGCAGCCCGAGATTGGTTATTGCAACGACTTTTCAACGGTAAAATCAAAAGAAATAAATGAATAGAATATGAAGCTAAGATCTTTTTTACTTTGGCTGTTAGCCTTTATTTTGATGGGAACGCTGGCTGTTTATCAGCGGGCAACCGGCCCCACCTATCCTCAGAAGGGAAGTGTTGTTTTGCAGGGTAAGGAATATAAATTCAAGCTCTTGCGCAGTCAGGATTCGGATAAGGAAGCACCGGTTGAGCTGGAAGTGCCAGCAGGCACAAAAGCCATTTTCAGGTATAAACGTTTTAAAAGCCACGACGAATGGACGGCCATAGAACTGGATGAAAAGAACGGAAAAATAAGCACTGCTATTCCCATGCAGCCACCTGCCGGAAAAGTAGAATACCAAATGGCTGTTTTTGATGGCGAAAAATATATCCCGCTCACAGACGAACCCGTCATCATTCGTTTTAAAGGACCCGTGCCTGCCTTTGTGCTCGTTCCGCATGTGTTTTTTATGTTTTTTGCCATGGTCTTTAGTTTGCGTACAGGACTCGAAGTGTTGGTAAAAGGCCGTCAAACTTACTGGATGACAAGCGTTACGCTGCTGCTCTTTTTGGTTGGTGGATTGATTATGGGGCCAATTGTTCAGAAGTATGCCTTTGATGCTTACTGGACAGGATGGCCTTTTGGGCACGACCTCACGGATAACAAAACCCTTGCGGCATTTATCTTTTGGCTGATAGCCTGGCTTGTGCTGCGCAAAAACCGCGAAAACAGACTTTGGCCTGCCATTGCCACTGTAGTGATGTTGGCCGTGTACCTGATTCCGCACAGCGTTTTGGGTTCGGAGCTGGATTATACCGAATTGGAAGCTAAACCTCAAACAGAAATTGCACCATGACCTATGCTATTATTGCTATTACAGTAATCATTTCCTTTTTGGCTTTTAACAACCCGGACTTGTTTCAACGGTTGCGGTTCAATGCCTGGCTGATCAATGAAAGGAAACAAAACTGGCGTTTTTTCACCTATGCCTTATTGCATGCCGGATGGATGCACCTGCTGGTGAATATGTTTGTGTTTTATTCTTTCGGACGCTTCGTGGAACAGGTTTTTCAGTTGGAGTTTGGGATGGGACAAGGTATTTTGTATTTTGTGCTGCTTTATGTGGGAGGCGTATTGTTTTCGACGCTATACGATTTCAGCAAGCAAAAATCCAATCCCCACTATGATGCAGTGGGTGCTTCGGGAGCTGTTGCCGCCGTGCTTTTTTCGAGCATTTTGCTGGCGCCGGCAAACAGCCTGTTTATCTTTCCTATTCCATTTCCAGTTCCGGCATGGCTCTTTGGGGTGTTATACCTGATCTATTCGGCCTATATGGGTAAAAAAGGATCCGATAATATTGGGCATAACGCACACTTTTTTGGAGCCGTATTTGGGCTGGTCTTTACCATAATTATCAATCCGGATTTTGCTTTGGGGTTTTTTGCACAGCTGTTTGGGTAAAAGTTTCCCGCTGATCACGCTGATTTGCGCGGAATTTTATGAATAATTAAAATCAGCGATTATCTGCGCAATCTGCGGGAGAAAAAACATCTCAATTCAGCGATGGATCTTCAGGTAGTGCGAGCCATTTTTCGCAGGGACTGCCCATAATCTGATATTAATTGAACTAAATTGTATAATATTGTGAAAAGTTTCCCGCTGATTACGCTGATTTGCGCGGAATCATTTGAGAAATTTAAATCTGCGGTCATCTGCGTAATCTGCGGGAGAAAAAAACATCTCAATTCAGCGATGAATCTTCAGTTAGTGTGAGCTATTCTATTTTGGGATTGCCTATTTCCGAAATTAATTGAACTAAATTGTATGATATCGTTAATATTTTCCCGCTAAACACGCTGATTTGCGCGGAATTTTATGAATAATTAAAATCAGCGATTATCTGCGCAATCTGCGGGAGAAAAAACATCTCAATTCAGCGATGGATCTTCAGGTAGTGTGAGCCATTTTTCGTAGGGACTGCCCATGCGTCTGACAAAATGTCGCCACATCAGGTGCGAACGTGTTTGCAGCAGGCTGAGCACAGAGGCGTCCGAAACAAGCCACGAATTGCGCTCCAGCTCACTGTGCAATTGACCGGCATCCCAGCCAGAGTAACCCAGATAAAATCTGATCTGATCAGGCGAAAGATGTCCTGTCTCCATCATCGAACGTACTGTTTCGATATCGCCACCCCAATACAGGCCATCCATAATGGGTTCGCTCTGCGGGATCAGCTCGCCCAACTGATGAATATAGAACAGGTTGTTTTGTTGCACAGGGCCTCCCAAATAAACTGGTGCATCAAATTCAGGAAAGCCCTGCACCACTTCGTTCAGGGTGCGACCAACCACCTTGTTCATGATCACACCAAAGCTGCCTTCTTCCGCTTCATGTTCTACCAAAAGGACTACCGACCGGCCAAAATAAAAATCATGCATCAATGGCTCAGAAATCAGGATTTTTCCTTTTTGTGGTGACAGTTTGTTGGATTGGATATGCAGTAACTTATCGATATTCATAGGATGCAATGTTTAGTTTTGCGATTGGATGCCCGCAATTCGCTATTTTTACACGCTGAAACAAAAAATATACCATAGCTTGAAAAGTGCTGACCAACAATCGAAGTTTTTCCAATTAAGGCAAAAGTACCCGTATTTTGTTTATCAAAGCTACCAAATTGAACAAAGTGAGGAGTTGCTCAGGCTCACATTTAACTTTAATTTAGCAGATTGTTACCATTTTAGTCCTGTAATTGAGATTCCTTACCGTAGTTTTTACAGCTGGAACCTGCCCGAATCAAGTTTGCAAAATCTGGCCTTTCATATCGGTATGATCGAGCTGATCAGCTACTGGAAACTCAGCTGTGCCCCACAGGTGATTATTCGTCCGCATAAGCTTTCTGAAGCTCAGCTGGTGTTTTGGAAAAAGCTTTATTATCAGGGTCTGGGCGAGTTTTTTTATGTGAATGGTATCACGGTTTCTCAGGAAGATTATCTGAACCTCAGCAGCGAAGGCATTGCGCTGAAAGCTGTTGAACAAGATTTTACCAATGGCGTACTTGTCCCTGTTGGAGGGGGCAAGGATTCGGTGGTGAGCCTGGAACTTTTAAAGGGGCAGGAGCGTGCTATTCCGCTGATCATTAATCCACGAGCTGCCAGTACGTATTGTGCTTCGGTAGCCGGATTTACAGAAGCACAAACAGCAGTTGTGAATCGGTATCTCGATCCCTTGATGCTGGAGCTCAACCAGCAAGGCTTTCTGAACGGGCACACGCCTTTCTCGGCGCTGCTGGCCTTTGTTTCGCTCTTGATAGCTGCCGGAACAGGCTGCCGACACATCGCACTTTCCAACGAATCAAGTGCCAGCGAAGCAACAGTGCCTGGAACAGATATCAACCATCAGTACAGCAAATCACTCGACTTTGAACAAGACTTCCGGGCTTATGTTACCTCCTATATCCATCCACAATTGAATTATTTCAGCTTGTTGCGCCCGCTCAACGAATTGCAGATTGCTGAGCGTTTCAGCCTACACACGGAATATCATCAGGTTTTCAAAAGCTGTAATGTGGGCAGTAAAACCGACAGCTGGTGTGGCCAATGTCCTAAATGCCTTTTCACCTGGATTGTACTTTCTCCTTTTTTAACTGCAGAAGCACTGGAAAAAATCTTTGGTAAGCGAATGGAAAATGACACCGCTTTGATTGAAGTGCTGGAATCGCTGGCCGGCCAAACGGCAGCAAAACCCTTTGAATGTGTGGGAACGATTGACGAAGTGCAGGCCGTACTGAGCTGGCATCTTGCCAAAGAAAATGCCTTCTCCGAATCGCCTTTGCTGAGGCTTTACTTTGACAGAAATCCCAATCGGTTGGTTGGAGATCATCAATTGACGAATTTGCTGCAGGAGCGTAATCATCAGCATTTTGTGCCACAGCAATGGTTAAAATTGATGGAGGATTAGCTATGCTGCAAACCATTATCGCAAGCCTTAAAGACAAGAAGATACTGATTGCCGGCTTTGGCCGTGAAGGTTGGTCGAGTCTGAAGCTGATTCGTGAAAACCTTCCCAAAGCGAAGCTTGTCATTGCTGATCACAATGAAGCCTTGCAGGCAGAGATCGCTGTGCACTATCCTGAGGTACTTTTTTATGGCGGCCAAACCTGCCTGGACAGGCTGGACGAATTTGATCTGGTATTGAAATCGCCGGGCATGAAGCTGCCAGAGCTGCCTGCCAAAAACGTACAAATCAGTTCGCAGACCGATCTTTTTCTGGCAGCATTCCACAGGCAGATTGTTGGGATAACAGGCACCAAAGGCAAAAGTACTACTTCGCATCTGATCCACCATTTGTTGGAACAAGCCGGTAAAAAGGCTGTGTTGGTAGGGAATATGGGCAGGCCTTGTTTCGACAGTATTGCAGCAATTAAGCCGGATACCCACATTGTGTTTGAGCTCTCGGCACATCAGCTGCAGTTTGTGCGTCATAGTCCGCATCTGTCGCTGCTGCTCAATGTTTTTGAGGAACATCTGGATTATTTTGAAACGCTGGAAGCCTATCGGCAGTCCAAGCTTAATATCCTGCGTTTTGCTGTGCCAGGCGATCATGCGCTGGCTGATATACGGCTGAAGTCCTATATACACGACACCAAGGCCCGGCTGCACTTTGTTGATCCCGCTCAGCTTGTGGACGTGTCCTTGCCAATAAGTCTGCCTGGCCGGCATAACCAGTTTAATGCTGCCATGGCATTAGAGGCTGCATCATTATTGGGCATGTGCAGGGAGGCGGCAATACAAGCTCTTGCTACTTTTGAGGGGCTTCCGCATCGTCTGCAGCTAGTTGGTCCTTACAGGGGTGTGCAATTTGTGAACGACAGCATTGCCACAGTGCCCGAAGCTACAATAGCTGCCCTGGAGGCCTGGCCTCATCCCGATTACCTGATTCTGGGAGGCTACGACAGGGGCATCAATTACGAAACACTGATCGAATACCTGCGGGATAATCCATCCGGAATGATTTTTTATACGGGAAAGGCGGGTGATAGGATTGTGGCGGGTTTGCAAAAATACAGTTACAGCGGTCCTCTGCATCCTTTTGAAGCGCTGGAGGAGGTGTTTGAATATCTGAAAATTCACGCAAAAGCCGGGCAGCTGTGTCTGCTTTCGCCGGCAGCAGCAAGCTACGACAAGTACAAGAATTTTGAACAACGTGGGGAGATATTTTTGGAACTGGCGAGGGGGATGGCTTGAAGAATGAAACCTGCCGGACAACGGACGGCATGCAGGAGTGAAAAATGAACAGAAAACAATGAACAACAAACAAGAGACTGTTCAAGAAAGTGTGTAAAAGAAAAGGATTGCATGAATTTCGCCTTAAAAGGTTCAGCAATACTAAAAAAACGATGATATGATAATGGGATATAACTATTCAATCATGCAAAAGCTACTGCTGTTAATTATTTGGGCTAATTCCTGTAATGAGACTTGCTAAGGGAACACGACAACTATTGTTTGAAACCTGTCAACACGAAAATCCTGATGTTATAGTAGTTATCGATCAGAACCCTTTATCGCTGAGCTCAATTCTATCATTAAGCTTGGATGACCCTAAGATTGATGTGGATTATAAGTCATATGTACATTTTAAAGATTCAGTTTTTACAAAGTATAATGTTAGGCGTCATTATGATAATGCTGCAACAGCTCATTATATTAGATTTTATAAGTCTTATGTATTGATTAAAAATGAATACCGTAACACAACCAATCTGCTCATAAAATCTGATCTAAAAATACTTTGAAATCCTTATTTATTCATTGCAATATAGTTTTGCAGACATGAAGAGACTTAAAGTTGAGTTTCTGGATTCAATTCAGGAAGATACGATCAGGGCTGCTGTCTATATTCAAGTTTTTAGGAAAGCTATTCACGAAAGTGAACTTACTGAAGCTTTACATTACGATTCACTTCGTTTGCGATTATTCCCTTCTTATGGCAATGGGGTATTACTATCAACAACTAGCGACAGCTAAAAAGGCTTTAAAAAACCACAATAAATAGGAAAAAATGAAATCACTTTTTCGTACATTGAGAATCAGTAGTTAATAATTGAGGGTTGGAGAAAGGATAATTAGATTAAAACATGCTGATTTTAAGTCTTAGATTTTGGCTTTAAATCATTATTGTCCGATAAATTAAAATGTAGTCCTTAGGGACTTTTTATCGATTTCTAACGCAGTGATTACCCACATTTTGTCCCTAACGGAACTGTCCCGTTAGGGACAAA
>JAGYNM010000081.1 GCA_018399335.1 Bacteroidales bacterium
TCAGCAGCCTCAAGTACAGTGCTAAACAGTTGAAATTGTTCTGACTGACTTTGCGTTTCTGCAAGTAATTTTTGAAGATCAGCATCTTCAGGAAGAAGTTCAAGTGCTTCCTGAAGTTTTGTAATGGCCTCGTCGTAATTCTTTCGGAGAATAAAATTTTGTGCCTCAGCAGTAAGTTCAGTAGCTTTGCCTTCGCGAACTTTTCTTTGTTCCAGAAGACTAGTGGCATTGGCCTTTAAATCAGCAGGTTCTTTCTGATTCGGATACAATGCAAGTGCCTGATCAAACTGTAGAATCGCAGCCTCATAATTCCCTTCGTCCAGCAAAGTGTTTCCCAAATTTAATGCCTGATCATATTCCGCCAGTTTTTGAGCCTCTTCTTCCAGTGTTTTGTTAATTCCACTGAGTTGTGATAGCGTATATTTATCCTCCGGAAAGATATCCAGGGCTTGCTCATAGGCAATTTTTGCTTCCTGAAGTTTATTTTCGGCCAACAAGCGATCACCCAAATCAAGACGCAGGTAAAAGGTTTCCTGCTTTTCCATCTGACCCTTTATCTGCTCAACAGTTTCATTGAGTTTCTGTTGGGCAACAGGATCGTCTTTTTTCTTTTGCAGCGCCATTTCAAAATAGGTTTTGGCACTGATAAAATCTCCAGCGTCATACTTTTCGCTGCCCGATTGCATCAGGGATTCAAAGGATTGACTCAACTCTTGTGCTGAAAGCGGCAAGTAATTGATGGATAATGATAGCGAAAGTAAAATGGTAAAAATCTGCCTGATCATTGCTGATTTGGGTTTAACGAATGTCATTGAAACGGTTATGTTGTTGTATTATTGTTTGCTGCGGTCATTGCCAGATGCCATCTGATAAGGTATAACTTCGATCGGCCATACCAGCTAATTCGGGATTATGTGTTACGATCACAAAAGTTTGATTGAACTGATCACGCAGCTCAAAAAAAAGCTGATGCAATTGCGTTGCAGCATTACTGTCGAGGTTTCCGGATGGTTCATCCGCAAGTACAACCGAAGGATTGTTGATTAAAGCTCTGGCAACTGCAACACGCTGCTGCTCACCTCCGGACAAAGCTGCCGGTTTGTGATCAGCGCGCTGCTCAAGCTTTAGCAATTTGAGCAGATGCATTGCTGCTTCGGAAGCAGCTTTGCGGCTCTTGCCTCCGATAAAAGCCGGAATGCAAATATTTTCGAGGGCTGTAAATTCCGGAAAAAGATGGTGAAACTGAAAAACAAAACCAATCTTATCGTTACGAAACTTTGCCAGCGCTTTTTGCGAAAGTCTGCTCACTTCGGTATCTCCGATCAAAAGTTTCCCGCTGTCAGCCATCTCTATTGTTCCCAATATTTGCAGAAAAGTGGATTTCCCTGCGCCGGAAGGTCCCATAATACTTACTACTTCGCCCTGATTTACTTTTAAATCAAGGCCTTTGAGAACCTCTAACTTTCCGAAAGATTTGCTTATCTGAATGGCTTCAATCATGAGCTGCTGATATGTTGGCAAAAATAAGGATTTCAGTTAGATAGTCGCATCTTTTTAATTCTAACCGCTGTTTTGAGGATATGTTTAATAATTTGACATTTTTATGACGGTCTTTTCGCTAAATAGTCCTATTTTTGGGCTTCAAAAAAATCATCAAATTTCTGTTGTATTATGAATTTACATGAGTTTCAGGGGAAGCAAATATTAAGCGGATACGGCGTATCTGTTCCATTGGGTATTGTTGCGGATTCACCAGCAAAAGCAGTAGAAGCTGCCAAGGAGATCCAGAAAAAAACAGGTTCTGACCGTTGGGCCGTCAAGGCACAGATTCATGCCGGAGGGCGTGGAAAAGGCGGTGGCGTTAAAATTGCAAAATCTCTGGAAGAAGTTGAAAAATACGCCGATCAGATTATCGGGATGATGCTGGTAACGCCGCAAACCAGCGCTGAAGGAAAGTTCGTTCGCCGGGTTTTGATCGAACAGAATATTTATTACCCAGGTCCATCTGAAGTAAAAGAGTATTATGTGAGTATGCTGCTCAACCGCGCTACAGGCCGCCATATGATTATGTATTCGCCCCGGGGCGGAATGGATATTGAAAAAGTAGCAGAGGAAACTCCTGAACTAATCTTCACGGAAGAAATTAATCCTACAACAGGTTTGCAGGGCTTTCAAGCGCGTCAGATTGCGTTTAATCTGGGCCTCAGCGGAACAGCTTTTAAAGAAATGCAGAAGTTTATCAAGGCTTTATTTGATGCTTATGTGGGAAGCGACGCCAGTCTTTTTGAGATTAATCCGGTAATAAAAGCTGCTGACGATAAAATTTTTGCTGCTGATGCAAAAGTTGTGATAGATAATAATGCGCTTTTCCGCCACACGGATATCGCTGAAATGCGTGATTTGCAAGAAGAAGATCCTATTGAAGTAGAGGCCAGCCGTTTCGACCTGAATTATGTGAAACTGGATGGAAATGTTGGCTGCATGGTAAATGGCGCAGGACTAGCAATGGCTACAATGGATTTGATCAAAATGTATGGTGGTGAGCCAGCAAACTTCCTGGATGTAGGGGGTACGGCCAATGCAAAACGTGTTGAGGAAGCTTTTAGAATTATCCTGAAAGATCCTAATGTAAAGGCAATTTTAGTCAATATTTTTGGTGGAATTGTACGCTGCGATCGTGTTGCTCAAGGTATTGTAGATGCGTATCAAAATATTGGCGAGATAAAAGTGCCAATTATAGTGAGGCTGCAGGGTACTAATGCAGAGGAAGGCAAAGAATTGATTGATAAATCAGGTTTAAAGGTTTATTCTGCCATCAAACTGGAAGACGCTGCCGGCCTGGTGAATGAAGTTTTAAAAAACTGATCACATATAGCCCTTGAGTTTATACCAGGCAATCGCTGTCCATTCGCGTAGCACAGCAATTTCGTACTGAAGAAAACTCCAGATATTATAACGAAGGCTCGGATTTGCATCCGGGCTTTTTATTTTCTTGTCCCGATCGGCTTTCGAAAGAAATAAATCAACTTCTGTATAGCCTTCAGTAGTACCTCTGGCTCTTACGTTTTTAAAACCTTGTTTTTCAAATGTTTTAACACTGCGATAAGTGTGAACCGGTGATGTAATGAGCATTATGGAATGATCAGCAGGAATCATTTTGCTAATATTAACAGCTTGGCTATAAGTGTTATATCCGTTTGTTTCAGACTTAATCCGGCTACTGTCAATTCCTCTTTGTTGTAATTCTTTAAACATGAGAAAATGATCGCTTTCCTCATAATTTAAGGAGTCGGCCGGAAAAGCTATAATGATTTGTGCCTCAGGAAAATCGTGAGCAGCCAATACTGTATAATATGACCTTAACAAACTTTCGGAGCCGGGAAATCCTCCAGCACCCATCAGAATAATGGTTTGTGGAGCTGATTCGTTTTTATGATTGTCAAAATATCCTGTCCAGTGATAGGCATGATAAGGCCAGCTGGTAAAGCTCAAAATCAACATAAACAATGTAATCATTCCTATTATAGTGAACAGAATGCGAAAGAATCTGAATAATCTTTTTGTGAATTGTTTCATTGTAAGTAAGTTCATGACAAACCTAATTAATTTTCAAATAGCTAACAGTAATTTTATGACTTTCTATTCCTTTAAGATTTTCGATTGGAAATACTTTACAAGTAATTTCTATTTTTGTCGAAAAACCAGCAACCATGAAATACAATTTATTAATACTGATAATCCTTTCTTTTTTTGGTCTTCAGGCGCAGGAACTGGAACTAAAAATTTCTCCTTTTCGGTTTAATGGTGTTTTTGCCGTAAAAGATAATCACCAGCAAACCAATGCTTTCACAAGTGTTTATGCCAAAAGTAATGGGGTTTGGGAAATGCAAGTTATCGCAACGGATCTGTCGGAGAGCCAAACTTTTGCTTTAGAAGTACCCAAAAATGCTATATTTCACACCATGGTTTCATCAGGTGGTCAAAGTTTGCTCTGTTTTGTCGATAACAGCTTCAAACCAGCGCTGCACTATCTGCTAATCGATAGGGAAGGAAATGTAAAGCATACAATAGCAAGAGAAAAAGTTCCACTTCTATCGAGAGGAAAGGCTTACTGGCCACAACTTTATGCCTTGGAACAGGGACATTTTTTAATTGTTGAACCAGCAAAGAGCAAAAGTTCTGGTTACAGCCTCGAACGCTTTGATGAACAACTTCAAAGCCTATGGCGCAAAGAGTTTTATGCTGAAAAAGGCAATGCCACGGTTTATGAATTGTGGGTTTCAGAAATGGGGATTCTCATTCATCAACTGGCAGAAAAATTCGGTAATGTGGTGAATAGCCAATTAATCTATAATGATCTTGAAAGTGGTGCAAGTTATTATGAAACAGTACTTTCTGATGGTCAATTTACATTTTATCCAACTGCATTTTATCCTGAAAATGATCGCTCGGTAACGATGATTGGAACTTATTACAAAGGCTCAAAAATTGAAAGCAAGCAATCAAAAGGACTTTTTATGGCAAAAACAGATGCTGATGGGAATTTTCGAACACAGCAATTATTGGAATGGAAGGAGATGAAACCAATTCTCAAAACGCGCGTTTCTGACTGGTTTTTCAAAGTAATGCCTGAGGTATGGATGCATCGCTTGGATAAAATAGAAGACGGCTCATATGTTGCATTGGGAGAATTATTTAAATATTCTGGCGAAATCACACAAACAAATCCTGAAACTGGTGAAACTGAGGAACCGTTTCACAAAATCAGGTTGATGGATTTCATGCGGTTCAATTTTAATAGCTCAGGCGAAATGACTGATGCAGAAAGAATTGAGAAACCCCATCAGTTTTTGCATATCATTGAAGATATGACTGCCGAAACCGGATCGATTCAGCAGATGGTAAAAAGCGGAAATCTCAATCGCAATAAAGCGCTTAAGGAAAGCGGTGCTTTCACTTATCGCATTGGTACAGTTGATGCAGAAGGGCAATACACAATTGCTTTTACGTCCTATGAAGGTTTTGTTAATTACGTTTATGTACTCCAAACTAATTACGGGAATTATCAAAAGCATGCCTTATTAAAAGCAAAACCCGAAATCATCTCACAAATAGAAATTGCCAGCCGTATTGCTAATCAATACGATGACTTGTCACTTGAGCTAGATGGTTCTACAATCAATTTTGATGGTTCAGAACGTTATTTCAGGGGAGTGCTTCCGGCAAATAACAGCAAACTCATGATTTATGAATATATGCCGTTGAAATCTTTGCTAAACATGAAATTAATTAGCACAGAATAAACTTCCCTTATTTACTCGTCAACTCAGTATAACTGGTCATTTTCATTGGCATGGTCTGGCCCTGTTGTTCCATTTCCATTTCCAGACTTTGCATTGAATTTGAGCTGATTAACCAACCTGTTTTACTGTCAATAGTAGCTTTTCCACTTATTGTTCCGCTTAGTTTTGCAGGTGTACCGTTCATTTCAGTTCCAGCAACAGTGCCGTCAAAACTTATTATTGCCGTTTTACTTTTATACTCATCCAGTTTGTAAACAGCTGTAATGGCAAAATCACTTGACGGATCTGGTTTTGTGACGACTTCCCAAGTGTCGCCAACTGATATTTCGTGATCAGGAAAAACAACAAGCATGCCCATTTCAAAACCTGAAACATTTGTTTCTCCAAGCACTTCGGAGCTGTTATTGGTGATTGGATTTCCGAGGGGATCGATAGTGGCAGTAACAGTTTTTTGGACTGCTTTATTAAGCTGAGCTGCAATTTGTTGTGCCATCATGTTTCCTTCTGAAGCCTCCGGACTATCCGAATCCCATTCCACCTCCATGCCCATGGCATTTTGTTTGAAGCGAATACGTTCATAAACGATGGAAAAGTCAATATTGCCCTCTTCGCTTACGTTTGTTATTTCAACTGATTGATTTAATGTAACATCCTGTTTGATGTTAACACTTTGACCCGACATGGTCATTGAAATGTTTTGATTGGTTTTTATTTCAATCCCCGATTTTGTTCCCTTTTCAAGCTTGTAAGTCAAAAGAAAAGACTTAGCTGGAACAAACGCAAAACCAATCATTCCAAGAAGAACAAGTGCCGATGCTAATTTATTAATTTTCATATCTATTTAGTTTTAAGGTTAAAATGGATCTTCATTATCAGGTTCAGGCTCGAAATCATCATTCATTTTCGAACCAATTGTTTTTGTTGCAGGCATTTCGAAGCCGGTATTTGGACTCAATTCAGCATGCCGTTCAAAGCTTTCAGGTTCTTCGAATTTGGCAAATTGTCCAACAAATTTCAGGTTTACGTCACCAAGCTTTCCGTTACGGTGTTTTGCGATATTTATCACAGCCAATCCTTGAACAGAGTTGCCTTCTCCGTCATCATTAATTCCGTAATATTCAGGACGGTAAATAAATATAACCATATCAGCATCCTGCTCAATAGCGCCCGACTCACGCAAGTCGGAGAGGATTGGCTTTTTGGAACCTGGGCGACTTTCAACATTACGACTGAGCTGCGAAAGGGCTAAAACTGGAATGTCGAGTTCTTTGGCAAGACTTTTCAGGGAACGCGAAATATTACTGATTTCCTGCTCGCGATTGCCTCTGTTATCGCCACCTGCAGTCATAAGTTGCAGATAATCAATAAACACCATTTGAATATCAAACTGCTGTTTCAATCGGCGACATTTGGCCCGTAACTCAAAAATTGAAAGCTGAGGTGTGTCGTCGATATACATTTGGGCTTTTACGAGGGGATCAATTTTCGTGTTCAATTGTTGCCACTCGTATTCTTGCAAATCGCCTTTGCGAAGTTTTTCGGCAGGGAGATACGTTTCACTTGAAATTAAACGTGTTACCAATTGAACTGATGACATTTCCAGCGAAAAAAATGCGATGGGTTTATTGAACTCAACGGCTGCATTACGCGCCAGATTAAGCGCAAAAGCAGTTTTACCCATACTAGGGCGTGCCGCCAGGATGATAAGGTCCGACTTTTGCCAGCCCTGCGTGATACGATCCAGATCGGTATATCCGGAAGGAACTCCCCGCAAATTAGCATCACTATTTTTTGCGCTTTCGATATCTTCGATGGCTTTTTTTACCAGTTCGGGCATCGCACTGAAGCTGCGCCTCAGGTTGCTTTCGCTTACCGCAAAAAGTCCGCTTTCTGCTTTATCCAGCAAGTCGAAAACGTCAGTAGTGTCTTCGTACGCATCTTTGATAATATCCGAAGAAATCAGAATCAACTCGCGCTGTATGTATTTCTGTATCAGGATACGTGCGTGGAATTCAATGTTAGCAGCCGAAACAACCCTGTTGGTAAGCTGTGAAATAAAATACGGACCTCCAACGATTTCAAGTTCACCCATGCTTTTGAGCTCATTGGTAACGGTAAGGATATCAATGGCTTCCGATTTAGAAAAAAGCTGGTGTATCGCTTTGAAAATTTTCTGGTGCGCATCTTTATAAAAGACTTCAGGATTGAGGATGTCAATAATGGCATTTACGGCATCCTTTTCGAGCATCATGGCGCCAAGCACCACCTCCTCGAGATCGACGGCCTGAGGTGGAACCCTGCCATGCTGCAGTAACACCTCTTTGAGCTGATCACCTGCAGGCTTGGTATTTTTTGTTGAGCGTTTGGTGTTTTGATTCATTGTCCAAAAATACAAATATGATTCTTCCGAGAGGGTAGGTGTTTATAACTTTAGCTTTTGCGCTTCGGTTGCGAAGCAGCGGGTATATGGAGTATTCAATGGATTCAAATTTCTATTGATGAAGTGAGGTATTTATGAATTTCTGCCAGATTTTTAGTGTACTGTTCAAGCTGAAGGCTGACTTTCTTGCTATTTTTGGCCGGATCATCAAGCAAATCTTTCAATAACCATGCTTCGTCTTTAAGTGGTTTTTGGTTAGGAAAAATATGTTGCTGAATAAGCTTCTGATCCGGATTTTCACTGATTGATGGTATCATAAAATCGGATTTGGGAAGTATGTCAGCATAATTTACCCATTTGATTTCCTGGCGAATCTCATCAGCTTTTTTTGCGAATTCACCAAAAACCCTGTCTTCATGGACGATAAATGCGCTTGATGATTCCCAAAGTTTATTTAAAAATTGAAAAATACTTTTCCATTCAGCGCTTTCTGCCGAGCAGCTCCAGTTATGGATTTGCTGAACCGTATTCGAAGGTTGAAAAGCGCTAACAGCCAAAATAATAGGTTCATAAGGCTTCATTCCTTTCAGCTCCGGAACAGCTGCCTGATGAAATAAAAACTTGAGATAGGTCGGTTTCTCTGTATCGAAATTTCCGATTTCCTTTAATAGCAAATTTCGATTAATAAAAAGTTTTTGTTGATTCAATGCCATTAATTGATCTGACAATTCTGCATTATGCAGTTGCTCAGGAAGTTGTATGTCGTTATTATACCATTCAAAACGTTGCTGAAGTGTTTGAGAAGAAAGATATAAAATGCTGTTTTGTGGTACATTTTTCCAGCAATGGCCTATAAAATCGCAGGGATAAGGCTTGTAGCAGTACGTTCCAATGGAAACTTCGGGTGATTTGGTGAGCTGCAAAGTTGCTTTTGCTTCCAGCACTTGTGATGCAGTTTTTTCAAGCGATTCTTCTGCTGGCAACATCACACTTTGAGAAATAAAAAGTTCAGCGAGCTTCAGTTCATCTTTCAGCTCATAGTCCTCGTTAACGTAAAGCAATTCAAAATCAATAAGCGGTATCTCATTGCCCTTTAGTACATAATATTGTAAATAAGCGTCTTGCAGGTAGGTTTCTGACAAAACTCGTGAGCTTTTCACTTCAATTGCGCGCCATTTTTCGCCTTCGCGAACTAAAATATCCAACATAATCAACACATCATCATATTGAAAAACAGCCTCGTAAATGACATTTATCTCCGGATTTTGAAGTGCAAGCAAAGTCTCATCTCTTTTGATTTGATATTGTGATGGCGATTTTGGCGTCATATCAATTCCGCCGGGGTAAAGGTTACGCGCCAAGACGCCAACAGCCGTTCCCCGCCGAAATTTGGCTAATTGAACGGCGCTCATTTTGTCTCTTAAAAAAGGACGTTTTTTATGCAGATAAAGTGCTTTCTGACATTGTAAACTTTTGATATAGGTAGATTTGGAAAGCAGATGTTTGGCCATTGAAGCTTAGATTAATTGTCAGAAAAGATAATATTTTCTTCCTTGATAAGGGGCTGGTTGAGGTACCTTCGCATCAGTTGTGCAATGGCCAGCACGTCTTTCTGACAATATTCGCGGATACGTTCCAGGTCTTTGTCTTGCCAATAAACCTTGCCTACCATGCTGCCGTCGATATCATCTTTTGGGGTGGGAATGTCGAACACCGCTGTGAGCAAATCGAGGGAAGTGTAATTTTTAAAATCACCGAATTTCCAGAGTTCCATGGTATCCAGGTGACGAATTTCCCAGGGTTTTTTACCTGCCATCTGGAGAATTAACGGCAGATCCAGACCATTGATTAACATGCGCCGGGCGATATAAGGAAAGTCGAACTCTTTTCCATTGTGCGCACAAAGCATGCTGTCGGGGTAATTATAGTAGCGGTTGAGTAG
>JAGYNM010000082.1 GCA_018399335.1 Bacteroidales bacterium
CCGTATTACTTAGCGGACTCGATATTTTTGAAGTTACCGTGGAAGAAGGCGCATGGATCGCGCTGACGGTTGATGATGAAATTATTGGAACAGCTGAAGCCGTTGACGGAACAACACAGGTGCCAATCAGTATTCAAGAACCTGGAACACAAATTAGAATTGTTATTACTAAACAAAATTATTTCCGCTATGAGCAGATAATTGAGTGTATTCCTCCAGACGGTGCTTACGTGATTTTCAATGAAAATATCATTCATGATGTTGCAGGCAACGAAAACGGACAGATCGACTATGGCGAAGAAATTTCACTGGATATTGCCCTTAAAAATGTAGGAAGCGAAAATGCAACTGCTGTTTCTGCTACCCTGTCAACGGAGTCGCCTTTTGTAACGATCACACAAAATGAGGCAACTTTTGGCGAAATTCCTGCCGGAGAAATCATGATGTTAGAACAAGTATTTGCCTTTACTGTTGCTGATAGTATTGCTGACAACCTTAAAATTCCTTTCGAAATCACGATGAACAGTGAAGATGAAAGCTGGACAAGCACTTTTTCCTTAAATGCCTATGCGCCTGAATTTAAGATTGGAAATTATACCGTAGATGATTCACAAGGCAATAATAATGGCAGGCTCGATCCGGGCGAAACTGCTTTTATGCATTTCGATTTTGAAAACATCGGTCATAGTGATGCCGCGGCAACAACTATTATGCTGAGCATGATCAATCCATTTATTGAAGTAGTCTCGGATAATATTGAATTTGAAAACGTTACAGCGCTTAGTTCACAGGAAGCTGTTTTTGAAATATTTGTTAATCCTGCTTCACCTGTTGGTGTAGCTGCTGATTTTCTGGTAATCCTTGAATCAGATCCTTATTCAGCTGAAAAATCATTCACCACCAAAGTAGGTTTGATCGTTGAAGACTTTGAAAGCGGCGATTTCGAAAGCTTTGGCTGGCTCTTTAGTGGCAATCAGCCCTGGCAGCTTACCGAAGATGATCCTTACGAAGGCGTTTATGCTGCCAAATCAGGTACGATCAGCGACAGCCAAAGCTCGCAAATTATGGTTGGCTATGAAGCTGGAAGCACCGATACCGTTTCATTTTTCTATAAAGTGTCGTCAGAAGCTGATTACGACAAGCTAAAATTCTATATCGATGGCACCAAAGTAGGCGAATGGAGCGGTAATGTATCCTGGACCAAAGCCAGCTATCCTGTTGAAGAAG
Organism: Bacteroidales bacterium; assembly: GCA_018399335.1. Lineage (GTDB taxonomy): Bacteria > Bacteroidota > Bacteroidia > Bacteroidales > F082 > UBA5536. The sequence continues at coordinate 1,228 of JAGYNM010000082.1, forward strand.
GCCTGCATCAATTCCGATGGGAATATTCCAAAGATGGTTCTGTATCAAACGGCGAAGACTGTGCCTGGATTGATTTTGTGGTTTTGCCTCCGGAAATCACCACAGTAGCATGGGCAGGCTATGATGCAGAAACCTGCGAATCAGAGGCTGTTCAGCTGGAAGGCTATGTTGATCACTATGAGAGCTTTAGCTGGAGCACAGCAGGTGATGGCACATTTGATGACGCAAGCGCCCTGAATCCTGTTTATACTCCCGGCGAAGCCGATGTAGAAAATGGCAGCGTTGTTATTTCCCTGACAGCTACTGGTGAAGATGATCCAGTAACGGATGAAATGCAGTTGGTTATCCATCGGGCACCACAACTGATTTTTGGAGAAGAAGCTGCCATTTGCGCCGGCGAAAATTATATTTTCACTGAAGGTGAGGCCATGAACTTCGAAAGCCTGCTATGGACCAGCAGTGGCGATGGCGTTTTTGAAGATGAAACAGCAGTTTTACCCGTATATATTCCCGGCGAGACTGATATCGCAAACGGCTCCGTAGTTTTAACGCTTGAAGCTACTTCAACAGGAATATGCGAAGGTGCAAGTGCAATTTTCAACCTGATGATTCATGCATTGCCAACAGCCCAAATTAGTGGCGACCAAACCATTTGCGAAGGCGATGACGCTATAGTAACGCTTAACCTTACCGGACAATCGCCCTGGCAGGTGATGTTTGAAGGTTATATTGATCCTACAACTGTCGAAACAGAAACATTTGAAATGACCATGACGCCAACAGAACCAATGAGCATGACGCTCACCCATGTTGCAGATGGCAATGGTTGTATGAATATTGCTGAAGGCACTGTTACGATCGAAATGGATTATGCGCCTGAAAGCCCTGCAATCCCTGAAGGACCAGTTTCGCTTGACCTTTACGAAATCATAATGAGCGATTACAGCATTGTCGAAGTTGCTGAAGCAGAATCTTACGAATGGTCACTTATGCCCGAAGAAGCCGGTGTTGTAGGAGCTGAAATGAATCAAGCCACCATCGTTTGGAATGCTGAATTCAGGGGCGAGGCAACATTAAATGCAAAAGCCATCAACAATTGCGGTGAAAGCGAATGGAGTGAAAGTTTGACTATCGAGCTCTTCAGTACGATTGGTCTGAATGAATTCGCTAACGGACAGTTAAAAGTTTATCCAAATCCTGCCGCTACAATCTTAAATCTGGAGATTAACAGCGCAGATGACAAAGCTGTTGTGAGCCTCAGCAATCTTTTAGGAAAAGAAATCTGGAAAGAAGAAATCACAACGCTTGAGGCACAAACGATCCAAATTCCGATCAGTACGCTGCAAAACGGAGTTTATATCCTGAACTATCAAACAAAAGCTGCAAACAGTAGTATTCCGGTGATGATCAGGAAATAAGTAAATATCAACTGAATATTTATAAAGACTGCGCTGAAAAGTGCAGTCTTTTTTAGTCTACATCCAACCAAATCAGAGCTGCTTCAATAGTTGAAAAAACTTCAACACTGAAACTAAATTTTTCATGCAAAGGAGATTGAAATAAGATGCTTATTGCAGTTGAAACCGGATTAGCAATCACTATAGCTTGTCTTTTTCCTGATAACACCTGCTCATGTTTACCTAAAAAAGATAAAATAACATCAGCATCAGACCAGCTAAAATCGAACTCACAATCAAGATAATTCGTAAAAATGTTGAATTTTCCAGCTTTAATTTCAGGGAGATTTAAAATTTCAAGCCATGCTTCTCCAACAGATTTCCTTGATGCCAAACCCCAATGTGTATAAACAACTAACCGTTTATCAACATCAACCTTTATCTCGTAGTTCATTCTGTAAATATGTTTGCGTTTGTTCAGTAAAACATTCAAAATTAATGTAAAAAACCTTCTTTGATCATTCCAACTAAAAATAATTTTTAATAATTAAACATTGAAGTGAACGGTTGATTATCACTTCAATAAAACGGAAACAAATTTACAACAAACATTCGATGTTTAATAAAAACTAAGCAAGCACACATAATTTTTCTATAAATGAGTCATTTTAAGCTTTAAAATAAATTGTACTTCAGCTGAAAAAGTTACCTTTGTCTACTGCTGATTCCTCTTGAAAGGAATACCAAAATATTCCCCGAATCACAGCTGATAAATCACTTATCCAATATCAATACAGAAGGGCACCATCGCCATCATTGTATAACTAAAAGCCAAAAAAAATGCCACAGATGCGTTTTATGCAACAAGAAAAAGGATTGGCTTTTAAGCTGATTTTATTCATTTTTACGAGTATTGCCTTTATCTTTTCTGTGATATTTTTATACAATTACAGCATCTCCAAAAAAATAGTTGAAAAAAACCTGAAGCTGAACGCCGAAGCACTTACTAAGTCTGCCGTGCTGGAGTCGGAAAAATTGCTTAGCCCGGTTCAGAAAATTGCAGATAACTTTGCCAGGATACTGATGGAATCTGATTATTCAATTGAGGAACAGTTGAAACTTTTACGACAAATTGTTGCAAACAATCCGGAAATTTATGGTGCAACGCTGGCATTTGAGCCTTATTATTATGACTCCACCCAAAAATACTACGCTCCGTATTTCTTTCGCAAAAACGGAAAAATAGCCTTTACCAACCTGGATGATGATCAATATGATTACTTTACACATGATTGGTATCAGCTTCCTAAAATGCTTGATACTGCAGCCTGGAGCGAACCATATTATGATGAAGGCGGTGGAAATGTGATGATGTCAACCTATTCGGTACCGCTTTACAAAACCATCAATGGACAAAAAACATTTATTGGCATCCTTACAGCAGATATTTCCCAGAAATGGCTGCAGGATTTTATTAATTCAATTAAGGTATTCCATTCAGGTTACGCTTTCATGATCTCCTCTAACGGAACCATTGTAACGCATCCCGACGAGCACATGATCATGAATGAAACCGTTTTTAGTATTGCCGAAACCCAAAAATCACCCCAGCTTCGCATCATTGGTCAAAACATGATCGAAGGCAAGAAAAGCTTTGCAGAAATTGAATACAGAAACGTGCAAAGCGGTAAACTCAGCTGGATCGCTTATTCCCCTATCTCTTTAAATGGTTGGTCGATCGGGATTGTGTTTCCGGTGGACGAATTCATGGCGGATGTGAACAATTTATACCTCAACCTGATTTTTTTGGGCGTGGGCGGACTCATTGTCGTTTTGATTGTTATTATCCTTATTTCCAGATCTATAACAAGTCCGTTGCGCCGTTTAACACTTGCCGCAGCACAATTTGCCCAGGGGAATTTCAATGTGAAGCTGCCTACCGTAAAGTCAAAAGACGAAATTGGCAAGCTTAACACCTCATTCATTGTGATGCAGGATGCGCTGGCCTCAACTATCAAAGACCTGCGTGAAGCCTCCGAGAAACTTAAGGTATCCAACGAAAAATTGGAAGAATACAACCGCACCCTGGAACAGAAAGTAGAAATTAGGACAGCTGAGCTAAAAGACAAAAACAAAGAGTTGGATAAGGCATTCAATAATGTACGTACACTCAATGAAATTGGCAAGGAGATAACCTCCACACTCGATATCGTATTGATTCAGGAAATGATTTTTAAACATGCCAATTCACTGCTCGATGCCACCAGTTTTCTTGTAATGCTTTACGATGAAAAAGAACAGCAATTAATCTGTAATCTTTCGATGGAAAAAGGCGAAAAACTGCCTTCCTTTGAGATTTCGATGGACGACAAAAACCGCTTTGCTGTTTGGTGTGTCGATCATGCAAGCCCTGTTTTTATGAATGATGTAGATAATGAATTTCATAAATATGTGTCGCAAAGGGCGAAGCCCAAGGCCGGCGAATCCGTTTCATCGCTTATTTATATTCCTTTAATTATTGAAAAACGCGTGCTGGGAGTTATTTCGGCGCAAAGCTTTCAAAAGAATGCCTACAGCCAATATCAGTTCGATATGCTGAGTAATTTGGCCAACTTTGTTGCTATCGCCATCGAAAATGCCCTGGCCTACGAAAAAATAAACAAAGCAAATAGTGATTTAAAAGCCGCTCAGGCACAATTGGTACAATCCGAAAAAATGGCCTCACTTGGTCAGCTTACGGCAGGGATTGCACATGAAATTAAAAACCCGCTGAATTTCGTTACCAATTTTTCGGAACTTACAGTCGATCTGGCGAATGAACTCAACGAAGAAATAGAAAAACTGGCGGACCAATTGCAAGAGTCAGATAAGGAATTTTTACTCGAAATAACCAGCGACATCCTGTCGAACGCACAAAAAATAAACGACCACGGCAAAAGAGCCGATAGTATTGTGCGCGGAATGCTGCTGCACTCACGAGGAAAATCAGGCGAAATACAACCCTCCGACATCAATGCTTTGCTGGCCGAATATGTTAATCTGGGCTATCATGGAATGCGGGCACAAGACGCGTCCTTCAACTTAAAAATTGATGCAGAATACGACAATTCCATTGGCATGATCAACATCGTGCCTCAGAACCTCAGCCGGGTTTTCCTGAATATCATCAACAACGCCTGTTATTCAACCAACCTGAAAAAGCAAAAGCTGAAGGAAGCATATTTCCCCATACTGACAATCCGAACAAAAAATGAAGCCGATAAGGTTGAAATCATTATTCGCGATAATGGCAATGGAATACCTCAAAACATCATCGATAAGGTTTTTAACCCGTTCTTTACCACAAAACCTCCCGGGAAAGGTACAGGATTAGGCTTATCGCTCAGTTATGACATTGTGGTTCAGGAACATCGTGGCGAAATGAAAGTAGAATCAAAAGACGGTGAATTTGCCGAATTCGTGATTACCATACCCAAAAACTTATAGTAAACAAACACACAATCAATAGCTATGGAACAGGATTTTGAAATGAAAGTAAAAATGATGGTCGTTGACGATGAAGTGGATCTGGAACCTATGATCAGACAAAAATTCCGGAGACAGATACGCAGCGGTGAATACGATTTTGTTTTTGCACACAATGGGCTGGAGGCACTCACCAAACTGATAGAACATCCTGATATTGGCATTATCCTGTCCGACATTAATATGCCCGAAATGGATGGGCTTACCTTGTTGTTGAAATTAAAAGAGCTTAAGAATCCATCCCTGAAAACAGTTGTTGTTTCAGCCTATGGCGATATGGAAAACATACGCACTGCCATGAATCGGGGGGCTTTTGATTTCCTTACCAAACCAATTAATTTTCAGGACCTTGAACTTACAATAAACAAAACAATCGACGAACTTGCCCTACAACGCAAGGCCCTTATCGAGCATGATCAGCTGATCTCCATTCAGCGCGACCTGAATGTTGCCCGTGAAATACAAAAAGGAATTTTGCCTCAGGTGTTCCCACCCTATCCCGACAGGACCGAATTTGACATTTTTGCTTCTATGGTAGCAGCCAAAGAGGTGGGTGGCGACTTCTACGATTTTTTTATGATCGACAATGACAGGCTTGGCTTTGTAATCGGAGATGTTTCGGGAAAGGGAATACCTGCTGCCATTTTTATGGCTGTAAGCCGCACCCTCATCAGAGCTACAGGCCTCAAAGGAATGTCGGCCGGAGAATGCTTGTTTTTTGTGAACAACCTCTTATGTAACGAAAGCGTTTCATGTATGTTTGTTACGGTGTTCTATGGAATCTTAAACACAAAAACCGGCGAACTGGAATATGCTAATGCAGGCCATAACCCACCCTATATCCTGAAGAATTCGGGCGGGATTCAAATGCTGGAATCAACAGGTGATATTGTTTTGGGTGTTTTTGAAGATAAACAATTCGCGACGAAAAATATTCAGCTGCAACCACAGGATGGCGTGCTGCTTTTTACCGATGGCGTCACCGAGGCTTTCAACCTTAAAAACGAAGTGTATGGAGAACCACGCCTGGAACAATTGATTGCTACTTTTAAAGACTTCACGGCAGAAATGGCTGTTAATGCTATTGTAGCCGATGTGGATAATTTTGCGCATGGTGCAACGCAATCAGACGATATTACCATGCTCTTTTTAAAGTATAGCGGATAGTTATATGTTGCTGACTGTAGTCAGCTTAAACAAACTCATAACTACTTAAGCAGTAATACTCATTTTCTCTTTCTGGTCATGATTGCTGAAATTTACTGATCGGAAGTTTTGCAAATTATTGATCTATTATATTAACTATCAGCGATTTAAAAGCGAATTGAAGTATTCCCAAAATCACAAAACAACGAATTGAAAAATAAATTCTAATGCATATTGCCAACTACTAAAGTTTTGTGTAATTTCATACCGAAAAAAATGCCGTTCTTTTTTTGTTTCTGATTTTTAACGCATAACAGCTGATTATTTTTTTTCTGTTAAATATATATAATGCTTAATTTCAATGTTATATGAAATATAACCAAAATTATTATTGCACTTTTTAGGTATCGCTTGCTGATGCTTTGAAAAAAAATAATTAGCAAAACCAACTTTTTATTCATTTGGATGTACTTTGAGAAAATAAATTCACCGAATTAATACAACAGAACAACTTAAATCTTAATCAAATGAAAAAGAACAATGCATTAAAACCGATCCTCTTTATTGTTTTGGGTTTGGTAGCAGGAATTTTAATCGGTTTGTCATTCAATGGTTTACCTCCCCGGGATAGTGACCTGGCAGGATCCATCGGTAAAGTAGATAACAAACGAAATGTCAGGATAACAGAAAATGATATCTTGTTGCGTAACGAACTGGCAGAAGATACCGCAAAACTCGTTCAATACCAGCAATATTTGAGTTATATCTACTACAAATCACTCAAGTCTTCGACAGATGTAGAACGCGTAATCAGTCTTACAGCAGATAATCAGGAATTTCTTGCATCGTTAAATTTAAGCCAAACACTCGACGACTATCTTACCTACCTGAATATAGCCCGTGCCGACCTGCTAAAGGCACTTCATGCTGTGGAAAATCCTGATATGGCTACCGAAACCCCCATCATTCAATACCTGAACGACGCTCAAAATGCCGCTTCACGTATTTATAGCAACGAAGAAATTTTTCTGACCTATATGGATGGCATTGAGGATTGGCTTGCCAAATATCCTGAAAAAGACAACAAAAATCTAAAAGAAGCTCATGATTTACTTGCCTTTAATGTGCTGCAAAACGCCCTGATAGCACAAGACAAACCACTGCTCAAATATATTGAAGACAAGAAGTTGGTTAGCAACAATCAATCTCTCTATAATGTTTTAAATGACACTATTCAAAAAAATGATATTCAGGCATATATGGAAATAGACAATGCCGGGATAACAAATTTTAATGCATTAAGCTCTCAGAAAATTTTAAAAAATATGGAGCAAATGAATATGGTTGCTTCTTCTTTAGGAAGTGCAATTTCATTGCTTGTGTTGTTAAACGATGCGGAAGCAATAAACTCATTTGAAAAATTAGGAACAGGTTTCTCAGATCAACAAAAAATAAACGCCATTAATGAACAGCAAGCATTGGGTGCAATTAATAACCAACAAAAATTAGGTGCAGGTTATACAGATCAGCAAAAACTTCAAGCTATTAACGATCAGCAAAAATTGAATTCCATTTTGAATCAACAATCCTTGCAAGCTATTTTTAATCAACAAAAGCTTGGAGCTGCTTTAGGCGAAAATCTTACATTAGGTGCGATAGTATTTAGTATGCAGGCGCTAAGTAATGCTGTAAATGATCAACAAAAACTCGGTGCGATCAATAATCAAGAATCACTTGGAAATTTTTACTACAGTCAAGCATCATTGGGTTCAATTATGAATGACTTGCAAAAGATAAATAGTGAAGCTTTAGGCAGTATCAGCCAATATATTAATAGCCATGCTATGGGCAGTGCCAGCGATTACATTAATTAGTGTTTGTCCATAATGTCCGATTTCTTCGTTATGCTCGTATTTAAAACAGTCGTTTACGTGAGTAAACTCCTTGATTTTAAATACTTCGCAGGCCTCGAACTCGAGCATTATGAACTAAACACTCACTTTATGGACGGACATTAATTAATCTATTATCTACAGCTGATTTATGGTGAACGGCAAACCTAGGTGCATAAACTAAATGAAAAAGACTTAAAGCTAACACCTACTCATCCTTGTTTCGAAAGCAATGAAACAGGGGTGAGTTTATCGCACAAGTAATTAATTGATCAGGAAGAAAAAATTGATGTAGCCGTGTTCTCGAAAAATTAAACTGATTTAATAATCTCTAAACCGCTTATAAATAACTCTATAACTAACAGCTGCCATGGAAATCATCTTCAGTTTTTTGCCGGTT
>JAGYNM010000083.1 GCA_018399335.1 Bacteroidales bacterium
TGATTCAGGAAAGCGCCATCAAAGCCATCGAGCGGACTAACCAGCCCGGAAGAGCATTCGGGCAAGCCGGTAAATTCATCGATACCACTAATAATGATCGAGAAAATCTGATCATCATCCATTGTGCCGTCATGATCAACATGAATGGTGTAAGTGCCTGCGGGGGCTTCAGCGATATACACCATTTCAACATTATCTTTATTATTCTTGGTGTCAGTAGTAGCTGCAGCTGAAGGATTCTCCGGATCAAGCATATAAGGGAAGAAAATGTTACCATCTTCGTCCTCAATACGCAAATCAAGGTCGTTCACCAAAACAGGTGTTCTTGGGTTAAGGGAAGCTGCTGGAACAGAGCCATGAGGGTCGGTCCAGCTGATCGTTACGCGCAATGGATTGCCACCTGAAACAGTTACCTCGCGGGAGTAGTTACCTCCAACAGGAAGTGTTATTTCGTCGATGGAATTCTGCATCACATCATCTTCAATAATGATATTGGCAGCACGCTCGGCATTTACGAGTCCCCATCCGTAGATATAATCGGGGCCGGTTGTTGAACCAGCCTCATCTGCTGTATGAATCACAAGTCCTTTAAGTGTGGAAGCACGCATTGGATCGTCGTGTGATTCCTGATAAAGCTGTTGCAGAAGCGCCAGCGTTCCGGTAACATTCGGAGCTGACATACTTGTACCGTTATAGCTTGAATAAGATGAGTTAGAACCAGAAGTAGAAGAATAAACGTTAACACCTTTTCCCACTACATCAGGTTTGATACGGCCGTCATCAGTTGGGCCCCATCCACTAAAGCTACTCATACTAACGCTTCCCGGACCTGTGTAGTTAAGCACTTCATTAACTGCACCAATAGTAAATACGTTTTTGGCATTTCCAGCTCCACCAATACAATCATATCCGTCGGCACCGCCATCTTTTTCAGGCTCGCCGCCTGTTCCGGCGTTACCCGGGCCTTCGCCGCGATCGTTACCAGCAGATTTTACAATAAGGAAATTAGGAGCATTGTTGGCAATAATATCCCAGGTGCGGGCCTGTGAGTTGTAAAAACCAAACAAATAATCTTCATCAGGAGAAATACCGGAATTACCATACCAATCCCATCCGTTATCATAATTCCACCCACGAATCTGACCCCAGGAATGATTAGCTACTTCCATGCCAGCAGCGGCAGCATTACTCATTTCACCCTCAACACTGTTCCAGTCGTGAGTCCTCAGTTCGGCAAGCGGTGCCATACCGTGTGCTTCGCTGTTTACACCTCCGGCGATGATAGTTCCAGCAACGTGAGTAGCATGAGCCGACATCGAACTTGCACCATCACCCAAAATAATTCGCTGGGTGCCGGTTTGATTAAACTCCTGGTGGGTGTTACGCACTTTTCCTCCATCCCAAATTCCAACTTTATCATAGCCTTCGCCTTCGATGACTACCCCAACTGATCCGCCTTCCCATAGCTGGTTGGCACGGGTAGTGATAGCTGCACCAAGGTTATCGGTTTTGAAGAAAACCGGCTGGCCATCAACAACATCTACAAGTTGAATTACTGTCCCGTCTTCCAGTTCGCGCCAGATTTCAATATTATGCGCTTTGGCATAAGCTTCGGCACGCTTTTCCATCTTTTTCCATTCTCGGTTTTGCTCTTTGGCAAGCTGTTCCAAAGCTGCCTTATTAGTGACATTTTGAGCCAGACCACTAAAAATAAAGGCCAGACTCAGTATGCCCGTTAACATTAATCGTTTAAAATTTATTCGCATTGATATTAAGATTAGGTTGAAAACTCTGGAAACAAAAGTAATTATTTTTGATAATACAGCCATTTAATGCTGGTTTGAAGTTAAGATTTACAAAAAAAAGCTGTTGTTTAGGCTTTATGATGCGGGATTTTTGGGAAAACCATCCCTAAAAAAAAGACAGTTTAAAGCATAAATTCCCTTAGTGTTAAGTTCTGATAGTGATGGGTTGTTGTTTTTCTGTTTTACAAAACAGCCATACTTGCTATCTTTGCCAAAAATAAAATTATGCAGTCATCTATTGTAATTCTGGCCGGCGGAGGCCCTGCACCAGGCATTAATACTGTTATCAGTACGGTTGCAAAAGTTTTTTTGAAGTCAGGATATCGCGTTATTGGCCTTCACGGAGGCTATAAAAGTCTTTTTTCAGCGCAACCTGAAATGATTGATTTTACCTTTGAATTTGCCGATGACATTCAAAAACAAGGTGGATCAGCCCTCAAAATGAGTCGGTATAAGCCAAAAGATACTGAGTTTAGCACCCGTTTTTTTACACAATATAATGTGAAATTACTAGTCACTATCGGAGGTGACGATACCGCATCCACTGCCAATCGTATTTCAAAATTTCTGGCCGAAAACAGCGTGAAAATTCAAAATATTCACGTGCCTAAAACAATAGATAACGACCTGCCGCTTCCGGAAGGATCACCAACCTTTGGTTATTATTCTGCCAAAGACGAGGGCGTTCGCATCGCACAAACCATTTATGAAGATGCCCGTACCAGCGGCAACTGGTTCGTGGTTTCGGCTATGGGTCGCGAGGCCGGTCATCTGGCTTTTGGCATTGGTGCTGCCTGTCATTACCCGATGATCATCATCCCGGAGATGTTTAATAAGGTGCCTGTTACCTTTGATCGTATTACACGGCTGATTATTTCGTCCATGGTAAAACGCATTCTGCTGGGCATTCCCTATGGCGTAGCGATCGTGAGCGAAGGAGTATTCCACTTTATGACAAATGAAGAAATTGAGAGCTCAGGCGTAAATTTCACCTACGACGATCATGGCCATCCTGAACTCGGAAATGTAAGTAAAGCACATATTTACAATATGTTACTTCAGTATAAGCTGAAAGAAATCAAGCTAAATATCAAGAGCCGTCCGGTTGAATTGGGCTATGAACTCCGTTGTGTGCGACCAACAGCTTTCGACCTGATGTATTGCGGTTTGCTGGGATATGGTGTAAAAGAACTGTACGACAAAGGGATAACAGCAGCGATGGTCACCTCTAATCCGGCTGGAGAATCAGCACCGCTATACCTGAAAGATGTTGAAGATGAACACGGTAAAGTGAAACCCCGCTTGGTTGATCTGAAAGGAGAAAAGGCTGAAATGGTATTTAACAATGGCTTGCAATACCTCACTGAAGAGGACTACGAAGCTGCTAAAAAATACCTCAGCAATCCTGAATACTACGATTTTAAAAAGATTTTGAACTGGTAATTTCTTTTCCAATAATCTGAAATCAGAACAGTTTCAAATTTTTGATTTTTTCTACTAAAACTGCCGAAAGTTTGTAGTATGATTCGTGCGTCCAACCTGCGATATGCGGGCTGAGCAGCACATTGGGCAAGGCAAGCAATTCCCTGAAAGCAGCAGGCAAAGCATCACTTTTAAGTTCTTCGAACGAAAACTTTTCAAATTCGAGCACATCCAAACAAGCGCCGGTCACTTTTCCCGATTTCAGGGCTGCTATCAGGTCTGTCGTCTTTATATTGCGGCCGCGGGAGGTATTAATCAGCACGATAGGTTTTTTGAAACGCGACAGAAATGCCCGATCGACCAGATAGTCAGTTTCAGAAGTCAATGGAATATGTAAACTCACGATATCAGCCTGCTCAAAAATATCTTCCATTGCTGCTTCTCTTACAAAGCTGTTTGAGAAGCCACTTTTATATTTGTCGTAAGCCAGGATTTCGGCTTCAAATCCCGAAAGTTTTCGTGCCGTAACACTTCCAGTATTGCCATATCCAATCAGCCCGATCGTTTTGCCTTTGATCTCTGTTCCCCTGTTTTCTGCTCTTTTCCAGATGCCCTGACGCACTTCACGATCCACCTGAGGCAGTTTATTCAGCAACGAAAGCAGCATCCCAACGGCCTGTTCGCCAACAGCATCGCGATTACCTTCGGGAGCGTTGAGACAGACAATTCCAAGTTTTTCGGCCAGGGGAACATCAATATTTTCCATGCCCGCTCCTACCCTGGCAATAAATTTTAGTTGTGTGGCAAGTGGCAGGATTGTTTGATCCAGTGGAATTTTGCTGCGCACCACAAAACCCACATATTGGTTGGCAATCTGCCGGTAAAACTCCGGATTTTTCTCTTCAAAGGCTTCACAAACAAAGCCCATGGCTTCCAGCTGATCGCGGAGAAAAGGATGAGCCGAATCGATGAAAAGTACTTTATGTTTTGTTTTCATTTTTTAAGTTATGAAATTATTGCCGATTCTCTCTAAGGCCTTGTGGATAATCAAATCATATTTTAGAATTAAAAACTTCCTTGTCCTTTTCCAGTTTATCCAGAAAATGTTTTCCCTTTTGAGTAATTCTGTATTGCTGTTTGGAACTCTTCGGTTTATTAGGTATTGTCCATTCTAAAAGACCATCCTCTCTAAGTTTATTGATTGTTGCATACAATTGGCCTGAAATTGATTTCTGTCCTAAAGCTGTTGAAATAGCTTGTGTTGATAAGGTTTTTACTTGCACCAAGTTTAATACTTTCCCATACAAAGACTCCTGCTGTAACTCCTGCTGTAACTCCTGCTGTAACTCCTGCTGTAACTCCTGCTGTTGATTAAAATTACGTTTTTTTAATGAAACCCTAAAAGCAATACCAGGTTCTTTCCAGGAGAATTCAATCTCAGGATAAGCCTCCAATTCTTCTTTAATAATTTTTAGGCCGTTGCCCCATTGCTCAATTATACCAAGACGCTTAAATACCGGCGCCAAAACCCTGTTACGTATGTCGGACTGACCAGACTCCATATCACTAAAATCGACTGAAGGCATTAGTTTTCCGGGACTGGTAATTTCAATTTTATCATCAAAGACTGCAATTTTAATATCTTTTCCACTCATAGAGTAATCTCTGTGAATCACTGCGTTTCTTATCAACTCACGGATAGCAGTGATGGGATACTCCCAACGATCATTGCGAAACACCCCTGTAAAATCTATTGAATTTTGAGAAATATGCCTCAACACAAACTGATAAGCTTGTTCTGCTTGTAAGATTAGATTGGTATCGATTGTTTTTTGATCAATAAAAGTACCAGGCAAATTACCCTTAAACCTTGCACATTCAATTTTAGCATAAGGAAAAAGCTGTTTCCTAAGCAAATCGTCAGAAAGCAAAATAAATGCCCGGGTTGGTAGTTCTTTACCTTGCTCAACCCTAATTAAATCAAGCTTTGTTAAAACTTGCTTAGTAACACCTTCTTTTAATTTTTCGTAAAAGAGATTACCCAATAAATCTATGTTTACTTGGTCGAACTGCTTATTGAAAATCAATTCACTATCATATGAAATATGCTGCTTTTGCCTTTCCAGTTCAGCTATTATTTCGTCCGATGCCTGACGATTGGTTGAACCAACCCTAACATAGGTTCCCTTTTGAATTCCTTTGCCTTTTAAATAGTATGGAGGGGTACTTCCCTTGTGAATTATTACCAAAATAATATGTTTACCATCTTGATTCAAGAACAAAATTTCGGGTAAAATACTCGGGGCACATTGATCATGAATAATACTACTTATCTTTTCCTCAGTAGCTATGAGACTATCTTCATCCAATCCGACAACTTCCCTTGGATTATCCTGAATACCAATATAAATCTCACCACCTGCGTCATTAGCGAAACTGATGATTGACTTTGCTAAATCAGAATTTGGTGGAAGCTTTGCTTTCAACTCGAGCCTTCTTCCTTCGGGCTGTTGAATGATATCTGAAAGTTTAGACATTACATTTACTTCGATTTTTCACCAAGCAAATTTAGTACATCTTGCAAAACCACTTTTTATTAAAAAACTAAACTGTTTTTCTCGCTAAAAAAACTCAATAATCACTCACATGAAGCCATAAACGATAGTATCCCACAAAAAATCTAAGGCCAAGAAAGTAACCCAATTACTATTTCAGCAGTAAAGCTACGGTTTTATTTAATTCCGCTGCGGCATCCTTTAGCAGCGACTCATCAGAAGGATACGGCAGGGCGGCTTTCCTGGTTAAATACCTTGTAGCTTCAGTTAGCGCCTTCTCATCACCCGAATAGCGCGCATAGGCATAATCAAACTGCGAGGAAACATTAAAAGGACTGATTATTAGCGCTTGCTTTCGTTCGGCGGCAATTATTTGAATCTGACCAGATAAGCTCACCGACTTTTGCAGCTCGTAGCGAATTACTTCTGCCTGAATAGATTCCAACTTCTCGGTAAAAGTCGTTTGACCGGTTTTATGAGGCGATACCTCAATTTCTTCCAGCACAACAACTATCTGATAAGTATTCCCAAGCTCCTGATCTGGTGACCAGATTATTTTACTTTGCCAGGGCGAGTCGCTAATAGCCTGTTGGCTCAAAACCTGATCTGCAAAACCTGCCGGAAGCTGAACTCCTGCCTCGTTTTTAAAACCAATCAACAAGCGATCGGCCATGGTGAAAACAGCCCTGCGCATATTTCTATCCAATCCGGGATATGCAGGATTGAGTTGCTGCACCCTCTCAAACAAAGGCAGCGCTGCGCGGCTGTCGCCAGGATCTTCAGAAGCCAATAATTTTTCGGCCAGCCTGTTGTAATATTGTGTTGTCGTAATTTTTGCAGCAAGCACTTCTTCATCAACATTTACAGGTTTCAAATCCAATTGCTGCTTCAAATCGGGCGATAACCTTTGAACTGCCTTGGTTCGCTGCTGAATACTTTGAAGGTGATGCAGCACATCCGGCCAGATATCGGGCGATCCGGAAGCTTTCAAACTTGTTATCCTTTCATGATCCAGCTGATTAGCGGTATGATAAACCTGTTTCAGTTGCATCAACTGCTCAGCATTCATCCGGCCATTCTGCCCTTTTTTAATGAGGGCATCAAAAGCCAGATCATACTGCTCCTGATCTATTAATTTTTGTGGTGTGCTACATTGCAATAAACTGAATGACAACAGCATAAGTAGGATCATATTACTTATACTTTTTAATTTTAAAGATCTCATAACCCAAATAATTTAAGTGTTAACAAAGCCCTGAACCAACAGCAAAAAACATTCACAATGCCGTAAACTCAAGTTCTGAACCCAGCTGTAATTGTGATATCCATACAAATTTTGAACCAACTTTTCGAATTAGGGATTAAAGTAGTAATTTCGGCCTTTAAAAAAATAAGCAGGTGGTTAGGCCTGCAATGCCTTAAGAACTTATTATGTGGACGATTCTTACGCGTTTCATTCTGCGAAACAGACTTGCTAATTTAGTCTTCATTGGATTGATAACAGCCTTAATGGGATGGCTGGGATCTGGTGTGCAAATGAGCTACGAAATGGCGCGTATGCTGCCCGAAAGTGACTCAACAATAATTATTTACGAGAACTTCAAAAAACAATTTGGCGAAGACGGCAGCGTGATGTTTGTTGGCCTTCAGGATGAAAAGCTATTCGAGCTGGATCATTTTCAGGCCTGGTATGATTTGACCAACGAAGTTCGCATGATAGAAGGTGTAGATGAAGCTGTTTCTATAGCAAGGATGTTTCAACTGCAGCGAAACGACAGCCTCAAAAAGTTTGATTTTGTGCCGGTTATCAGCAGCAAGCCGCAATCACAACAGGAGCTGGATTCGTTGAAAAAGCTAATCTACCAACTTCCTTTCTACGAAGGCCGGCTTTTCAACAGCGAAACCAATGTGAGCATGATGATGATTACACTGGACAAGCAGGTGTTGAACACTAAAAACCGTGTGGCACTGATCCACGAAATTGAATCCACGCTCAACAAATTCTCCGAACAATACGATATCAGGCTTTATTATTCGGGCATGCCCTACATACGCACCATTACCTCCGAAAAAATACAGCACGAACTGGTACTGTTTATGTTTCTTTCGCTGGTGATGGCTTCGATCATCTTATATGCCTTCTTCCGCTCCTTCAGGGCGGTGTTTTTTATCATCGTAATCGTATTGATAACCGTTGCCATAATGTTTGGCACGCTGGCCATCTTTGGTTTTAAAATCACAATACTTACAGGTATTTTACCGCCTTTGCTGATTGTGATTGGCGTGGAGAACTCCATCTTTTTACTCAATAAATATTACAATGAGTTTTTAATTCATGGCAATAAAATCAAGGCGCTTAGCAGGGTAATCCGCAGAATTGGGGCTGCCAATCTCCTGACCAATGCCACTACAGCTGCTGGTTTTGCAGCTTTCACCATAACAGGAAATGCATTACTTGTAGAATTCGGCATCATCGCGTCTATCAATATTTTAATTGCCTATCTGGTTAGTCTGTTCCTTATTCCAATCATTTTCAGCTACCTGCCCAACCCAAAACCGCAGCACATCCAACATTTCGAAAAGGGCAATGTAAATAAGCTGCTGCAAAAGATCGTCTGGGTGGTGCTCAATCGGCGTAATGTGGTTTATATCATTACAGGAATTGCTGTAATTGCTGGTGTACTTGGCGTGGTGAGGCTTCGCACAACGGGAAATATGGTGGATGACATTTCGCATAAAAGCCGTTTGTACAAGGATTTGATGTTTTTTGAAAAGCATTTTAAAGGCGTGATGCCTTTTGAGATCAGTATCGATACCAAAAAGAAAAAAGGATTGTTGAGGGCTTCTACACTGCAGAAACTGGAGGCATTACAAGACAGTATGGCGGTTTATCCCGAGCTCAGTAAGCCTGTTTCGATGGTTGAAGTGGTCAAGTTTTCCAAACAAGCCTTTTTTAAAGGCAACCCTGATTATTATGAACTCCCTAATAATCAGGAGCGCAACTTCATCCTGTCGTATGTACCCAATCTGGAAGGTGGTGGCAGCAAATCCATCATCAATTCCTTTGTGGATTCTACGCTGCAAAAAACACGTATCAGCGTGCAAATGGCCAATATTGGCACAACAGAAATAGATACGCTGCAAAAATCCTTAAAACCAACTATTGATAAAATTTTTCCGCCGGAGGATTTTATCGTTGACATTACCGGGGGTAGTATTGTCTTTTTGGAAGGCACTAATTACCTGGTCAAAAACCTGATTTCGTCCTTGTTGCTGGCTTTGCTGGTGATTGCCATTTTGATGGCCCTTACCTTTTCTTCCTTCAAAATGGTAGTGATTTCGCTCATACCCAATCTCATTCCACAATTGCTTACGGCAGCCATGATGGGCTACGCAGGAATTTCCATCAAACCCTCAACGATCTTGATTTTTAGCATTGCATTAGGCATCAGTGTTGACAATACAATTCACTTTTTGTCGCGCTACCGCTTGCAGCTTATCATGAACGACTGGAAAATCAAAGAATCAGTATTGGCAGCATTACTCGAAACTGGATTCAGCATGATTTATTCAGCAGTGGTGTTGTTTTTTGGCTTTGCCATTTTTATTCTGTCCTCCTTTGGCGGCACCGAAGCGCTCGGATACCTTGTTTCGTTCACACTGCTGGCGGCCATGCTCTCGAATCTGTTCGTGTTGCCAAGCCTGCTGCTCACGCTCGACAAACGCATCACCACGAGGGCTTTCAGG
>JAGYNM010000084.1 GCA_018399335.1 Bacteroidales bacterium
ATTATTGATATACCAATCAATTTCTTCCTGGGTTAATGCTTTGAATGATACCTCGCTCTGATCTGTGAAACTAATGGTTTTTTCGCGGCTTCTGAGCGTGATGCCGGTAATGACAAAATGTTTTTTACCCGAGAGCTGTAGCAGCATTTGCTTGGCTTCCTGATAATTGTCTGCTTTATTCAAAATGGTGTTTTCTGCGACAACAATTGTGTCAGCCGTGATCAATAAATAGTTGTTCGGCGTTTCTTCTTCAGAAAAAGCATCCGACTTTTTCTTACTGAGATAGGATGCAACTTCATCAGGATTTAGCTCTTGGGGAAAATATTCATCGGTATCTTTGCTGATCACTTCAAAATCAATTCCCATATCTTTAAGCAATTGCCTTCTCCTTGGAGATTTGGAAGCCAATAGCACATGGTAAGATGTGAGTTTTTCGAGTAGAGTTTTCATATCTGAATAAAAGCAATGGAGAGTATTCCGGTGAGCATGACAAGTTTCATCAAGGTTGAACTTCTTTTAAAGCGTTGTTGATCAGATGGATTGACTAATTGCATTGCCGAAATCAGTAATAAACTGTCAGTTACAAAAAGAAATCCAAAAGCCGCCTGAGCTCCACTATTAAACAGTAAAATCTGCCACCAAACAACCAACAAAGTCAAAACTATCGTCAATATCCAAACAATTTTTGTAGTTACACTCAGGCCCAAAACAACTGGCATGGTGCGGCAACCTGTTTTGAAATCTCCTTTCAGGTCTTCCATATCTTTGATGATTTCCCGAATCAGGCTCGAAAGAAATGCAAAAGCTGCATAAATCAGTATTACTTCTGTCATCATTCCCATCACCGGCTCTAATCTGGCATTGGAAATTGGATCCTGAATAATGACTAAAAGATCAAATAGCCAAACATAAAAAATGAGTCCGGCACCTAAAAAGGCTACTACAATATTTCCTACCAAAAACTGCTGTTTGTAGCGTTGCGAATAAAACCAAAGTAAACCGTTAAAAACTGCTGTTATCAAAAAGAAATAGATGGAATGCAGTAGTATGCTCAAAATCAGAGCACTCAGGCTCCCTAGTCCGACTAAAATTTTATAGGCGAATTTTGCTTGAATTTCAGGGATATACCTATTAATGATAAGTTTCTCCGGCTTATTGATTCGGTCGGTTTCTTGATCAACTAAATCATTGATGATGTTAGCGGCAGCAGCTGTTGCAACAACAGAAAAAACCAACAAAAGGAAGCTCAACAAATCAAAAGGCCTGACTATTCCGGCAGCATCCAAAAAGGGCGCAACCAACAATTGATTCACCAGCCACACGATGAGTATCATCATCAGCAGGTTACCTGCTCTTATCAATTTGATCCAGTGTGTGATTGTTTTCATACTTTACCAGTGATGGGCGATATCATTCATCCATTTTCCCTGAACTTTAAGTACTTGCTCGATTATATCGCGAACGCAGCCATTACCGCCGGTTTGATGGCTGATGTACACACTGATCCTTTTTATTTCTTCCACTGCGTCCGAAGGACAAACCGGAACGCCTACGTGCTCCATCGCCAGGTAATCAGGTATATCGTCGCCCATATAGACAATCTGCTCAGGTGTTACACCCTTTTTTTGCATATAGTCTTTTAAAACAATGAGTTTGTCGGCCACTCCCAAAAAGACATCACTGATGCGTAATGCTTCAAAACGCTTGTGCATGGAAGGCGAATAGCCGCCTGAAATCACAGCAACATTATAACCTAACTTCTGAATCAATTGTAAAGCATAACCGTCTTTAACATTAGCATTTCTAAAGGGTTCGCCTTCGTTGTTAAGGATTATTTTTCCATCAGTCATCACACCATCGTAATCAAAGATAAAGGTGTTCACTTTTGTGAGAAGCGCTTTGTAATTACTCATAGCTATCTGGGTGGTATTTATTGAGAATATATCGTGTTATCAATCTGTAAATTTCTTGTTTTTCGGGATGTTGTTCAAGCAAACTCAGATGACTTTCCAAAGTTTTCTTGTCATTTCGTCTTGCCGGACCAGTTTGACTTTTGTTCAAATCTGAGCTTATTGCCTTGAGCGCTGTTTCTTTAATTAAAGGGTGCAGGTATTCAAATGGGACAGATTCTTTCTTCAGAAAATCTTCGGATAATAAATAGAGCGCATGGCTAAAATTTGAAACAAAAACTGCAGCAAGATGCAATAGCTTTCTCATCCGATCGTCGGAATGATGGACATGAGAGGTGATCTGACTGGCCAATTGTTTTAAAAGCAACATTGATTCCTGGTCTTCAGCCTGAATAAAAACCGGTATTTCATTAAAATCAGGGTAACGTTGTTTGCTGAATGTTTGCAAAGGATAAAACACACCACACTTATTTTCTGCTGAGGCAGCAGCATTTCCGGCCAAACTTCCCGAAGTGTGCACAATCAAGGTGTTTTTTAGCTTGATTTGCGATGCAAGTGCCGAAACAGCATCATCATTTACGGTCAGAAAAAAAATATCACAGGGTTCGAGTTCCTCTGTTTTTGTAATCAATTTTGAAGCAAAAGCTATCATTTCTTCATGGTGCTCAGTATTTCTGGCTAAAATCTGAAAAGGCCGCATTCCTTTTTCTGAAAAAATGCGTGCCAGATGAAAAGCTACATTACCAGCGCCAATTATTGAAATTTTTAATTTCTTCAACTGCTTTAACTTATTATTTTTGCACGAAATTACAGTTTTTAAAAAGACTGGATCGCTATTAGTATTTTTTGTTTTGTTAACGAATTGTAAACAAAACTGCTTGAACGTTGTTTAAAAGGCAGCTTCAACTACTATTAAAACTATGTCAACTTATTCAATTAAAGATTTAGAACGCTTAACCGGGATTAAGGCCCATACGATTCGTATATGGGAAAAGCGATACGCTATTGTCGATCCAAGCCGCACCGACTCCAATATCAGGTGGTATAACGATGAAGATCTTAAAAAGCTTTTGAACGTTTCCATTTTGAATCGTCATGGCTATAAAATATCGCGAATTGCCGGATTAACGCCTCAGCAGATTAACCAAAAAATTATGGAGGTCGTAAGGCCTGAATCTGATTATCTGAGCCAAATTGAGAGTTTGGTGGTTTCCATGATTGAATTGAATGAAGATCGCTTTGAAAAGATCTTAAATCAGTCAATTATAAAGATTGGTTTCGAGGAAACCTTATATTATGTGGTGTATCCTTTCTTTGAAAAAATTGGGCTTTTGTGGCAGACCGGAACGATAAATCCTGCGCAAGAGCATTTTATTTCTAACCTAATCAGGATGAAACTTTGCGTGGCCATTGATAGCTTGCCCGCTGTTACAAATCCAGGTGCCCGAAAGATCATCATGTTCCTTCCCGAGTGGGAGCTACATGAAATTGGTTTGCTTACCTATTATTATATTGCTAAAAAACATGGCGTAAAGGTTTATTATCTGGGTCAAAATGTGCCGTTCCACGATTTAGTTTCTGTGGCACAAACTGTGGAACCTGATTTACTTGCTACATATTTTGTTTCGGCCATTTCGCATGACGAGCTGAATCATTACCTTAACGAACTGGCATCGAATTTTCCAAAGCAACACATTCTTATTAGTGGAATGCAGGCTGCAAACATTGATTTTGAATTGTCGGAATATACCAAACTCATCAGTTCAGCAAATGACTTCAAACAGTTTATTAAGACGCAACAAGTGTAATTTTGTTTAACTAGTTAGCATTTTAATGAACAAAATGACTTAAAAAAAGAAGAAATACCACCTTTTTTGGTGGTTTTTTTATGTCCAAAAGTTTCCTTAACTTATTTTAACAGTTAGTAAGTAAATGAAAATCAATATGATGTAATATTTTGTTTAGTTTATTTAGAATTGTTCTTGACAAGCCTTGTATTTTGTTTAACTTTGCATCAACAATTTTAAACATAAACTGATTACATCATGACAGCAATAGAATTTAATTACCAGCTCACCGGACTCCAGAAGTATCTGGAAGTATTCGCAAAACAGCTCACCGGAAACGAAGATGATGCAAAAGACTTGCTTCAGGAAACTTTTCTTAAGGCTTTAGTTTATCGCGAAAAATATGTAAACCAAAATAATTTTAAAGCTTGGGTTTACACCATTATGAAGAACATCTTCATCAACAATTACAGACGCAATAAAAAAGCCAGAACGATTATTGATCAAACCGATAACCTTTATTTTTTGAACACAGGAAGTGAAGTAAGAGATAATAATCCCGATACTATTCTTGCTGCCAAAGAACTTCAGAAAGGTATTGATGCATTGGATAAAGATTTTCGTCGCGCCTTTGATATGTACAACGAAGGATACAAATACAAAGAAATTGCTGACGATCTTGATCTTACCATTGGAACTGTTAAAAGCCGTATTTTTTACAGCCGTAAAAAATTGATGGAAAATCTCAAAGAATATCAGCCGGCATAGGCTATAGCTTAAAAGTGCTTCACTAAAAAAATTTAAGAAGAATGTTTTTGTTTAACTATTTCACTAAAAGACTGAACAAAAACATTTTTCTTTTTGTTTAACCACCATGACAGCATTTTTCAGAATTTCTGAAAGTTTTTGTTTAATAACACTCAGGGTATTTTAAACATAATCTGTCCTTGCTAAACGACTAAATAATTTCTAATTTTAAAAAACACTACAATGAAAAACTACAGATTTTTACTTTTAGCTTTAATGATGAGTTTTACCACTCTTTCATTTTCTCAGGCCCGCGTTCAGGTAATCCACAACTCAGCCGATGCCGCTGCAGAAGTAGTTGACGTTTGGTTGAACGATGCCTTGTTGCTCGATAACTTTGCCTTCCGCACTGCCTCACCCTTTATTGATGCCCCTGCCGGAGAAGAATTTACGATTGCTATCCAGGGACCAGAAAGCACCAGTGCCGAAAATCCAATCTGGTCACAAAACTACACCCTCGCAGATGGTGAAACCTATGTATTGGTTGCCAATGGAATTGTAAGCCCCAGCGGATACGATCCAGCCACACCATTTGATATTTATGTCTATGACATGGGTCGTGAAGAATCCATGAATGCTGACGAAACAGACGTTTTGGTATTTCACGGATCAACCGATGCACCCACAGTAAGCGTATGGGAAACCGCAGTGGTAAATGATGAGTTGTTCAGCTTTAGCTATGGCGAATTTGCTGGTTACCTTGAGCTTCCTACGCTTGATTTTGTATTGGAAGTGCGTGATGAAACAGGAACTGCTACAGTAGCTTCCTACCAAGCTCCACTTGCGACACTTGGATTAGAAGGTCAGGCCTTATCAGTAATGGCCTCAGGATTTTTGAATCCTGCCAACAACAGCGATGGCGAAGCGTTTGGACTTTATGTTGTGCTCGCAGCTGGTGGCGAACTTATTGAATTGCCAGCCTACACTCCAACTGCCCGCGTTCAGGTAATCCACAACTCAGCCGATGCAGCTGCAGAAGTAGTTGACGTTTGGTTGAACGATGCCTTGTTGCTCGATAACTTTGCCTTCCGCACTGCCTCACCCTTTATTGATGCCCCTGCCGGAGAAGAATTTACGATTGCTATCCAGGGACCAGAAAGCACCAGTGCCGAAAATCCAATCTGGTCACAAAACTACACCCTCGCAGATGGTGAAACCTATGTATTGGTTGCCAATGGAATTGTAAGCCCCAGCGGATACGATCCAGCCACACCATTTGATATTTATGTCTATGACATGGGTCGTGAAGAATCCATGAATGCTGACGAAACAGACGTTTTGGTATTTCACGGATCAACCGATGCACCCACAGTAAGCGTATGGGAAACCGCAGTGGTAAATGATGAGTTGTTCAGCTTTAGCTATGGCGAATTTGCTGGTTACCTTGAGCTTCCTACGCTTGATTTTGTATTGGAAGTGCGTGATGAAACAGGAACTGCTACAGTAGCTTCCTACCAAGCTCCACTTGCGACACTTGGATTAGAAGGTCAGGCCTTATCAGTAATGGCCTCAGGATTTTTGAATCCTGCCAACAACAGCGATGGCGAAGCGTTTGGACTTTATGTTGTGCTCGCAGCTGGTGGCGAACTTATTGAATTGCCAGCCTACACTCCAACTGCTCGCGTTCAGGTAATCCACAACTCAGCCGATGCCGCTGCAGCGGTTGTAGATGTATGGTTGAACGACGCCCTTTTGCTCGACAACTTTGAATTCCGCACTGCATCACCCTTTATTGATGCCCCTGCCGGAGAAGAGTTCACCATCTCTATCCAGGGACCAGAGAGCACCAGTTCAGAAAACCCCATTTGGTCACAAAACTACACCTTGGCAGATGGCGAAACTTACGTATTGGTAGCTAACGGAATTGTAAGCCCAAGTGGATACGATCCAGCCACACCATTTGATATCTATGTCTATGACATGGGTCGTGAAGAAGCCATGAATGCTGATGAAACAGACGTATTGGTATTCCACGGATCAACCGATGCACCCACAGTAAGCGTATGGGAAACAGCTGTAGTAAATGATGAGTTATTCAGCTTTTCGTACGGGGATTTTGCCGGTTACCTTGAACTTCCCACCCTTGATTTCGTATTAGAAGTGCGTGATGAATCAGGAACAACAACAGTGGCTTCCTACCAAGCCCCACTTGCAACACTTGGATTAGAAGGACAGGCCTTATCAATAATGGCTTCCGGATTTTTAAATCCTGACAACAATAGCAATGGCGAAGCGTTCGGTCTTTATGTTGTGCTTGCGGCCGGAGGAGCGTTGGTTGAACTTCCAGTTTTCACAAGCCTTGAAGAAGCTGTTGAGATTAATGCAATGAATTTTTATCCAAATCCAGCCACAGATCAGATTACTATAGACTATGAATTAGCTAACAGCAGCGATGTTAAAGTTGAAATATTCAATCTGGTAGGTGCCAAAGTTTTCGAACGTGATTTTGGTCGTCAGGTTTCAGGGCTCAATAATAGTTTGATCAATCTTGAGAATTTAAACAATGGCATGTATCTTATGCGACTTACTGCCAATAACTACCCGCTAACCACCAAATTTATGATCAGTAGATAGGTTAGTGCCACTATATACACTAAAAAATGGAGGCTGTTCCTGAATGGGGCAGCCTCTTTACTTTTTTAGAGGTTTGAGAATTCGAGTTTGATTTCCTGAATCGCTTTCTGGGTAACTGAAATTTCAAGCGTTAATAAAATACTGGCGAGTTGTTCGGCACTGGCGTTTTCGGGTAAATTAGACACTGCCAGATTGATTTGCTTGATCAATTCTTCCCGTGCCGTGGAAATAAGCTGCCAGGTTTTTTCTGAAACATATAATTGCTGTGCAAGATTGTGTTCAAATTCTTCTCTGATATTCTGGAGTAAAGCCAAATGAAAACTTCTGAGGTTGCCAGATTGTGGTAAATTCCTTTTCACAAGACTTTGAGGTTGAATTCGTTCCAGATATAGTATCAGCCTTTCCATTGCCTGGATTTGAAGTGGTAGTAAAAATTGTCGGCTTGTTTCCTTTTCTTTATGAAAAAGTTTCAGTTGGATTGTTTTCGCTTTTGTTTCGGCTAGTTCATCAGGTTTATCTAATTGCTTTTCTGGCTGTTTCGCACTTTTTCTAAAAAGTACGATCAAAATGATGATACCGCCAAGCAACAGTAAAAGAAGCAGAAAGACGAAAAATGTTGAAATGGAAAATGACATATCAATAAACTTATAAGGTCAATAATTCTAAATGTTGGGCTAAATTAACAAATAAATGCCCAGCTTATTTTGCTGTTTCATCTTTTGACATTAATTATTCTCTTTGTGAATTGCCTAACAACAAAATGTTTACCTTTGCTCTTTTCTCAAAAATTGCCAAGATAATGTCGGACTATCATCATCTGTTATCCAAACGGGTTGCAGCACTTAGCGAATCTGCCACCCTTGAAATGACGCGCAAAAGCCGGGAACTGAAAGAACAAGGCGTTGATGTGATTACCCTAAGTATTGGGGAACCAGATTTTAACACTCCTGAAGCAGTTAAAAATGCCGGTATCCAAGCCATAAGAGATAATAAAACGCATTATCCTCCTGTACCAGGAACAAACGCTTTGCGACAAGCCATTGCTCAAAAATTGAAACGTGATAACGGACTGGATTACAAGCCATCGCAAATTATTGTTTCAACAGGGGCGAAGCAATCTATTATGAACGCATTTTTTAGTCTGTTAAATCCTGGTGACGAGGTGATTATACCAGCTCCTTACTGGGTTTCCTATCCTGAAATGGTAAAAATGGCTGAAGGTGTGCCAGTTTATATTGCTAGTAATGTGGATACTGATTTTAAGATTTCAGCTGATCAGCTTGAAAATGCCATTACGAAAAAGACGAAAGCTATAATTTTCAGTAGCCCATGCAATCCGAGTGGTTCTGTTTATGAGCTACAGGAGTTGGAAGCATTTGTAAAAGTTTTGGAACGAAACCCAAACGTATTTGTAATTTCTGATGAAATCTATGAATACATACGTTTTGAAGGCGAGCACAGTAGCATTGCTTCTTTTGAATCGATAAGAGATAGGGTAATTTTGATCAACGGTTTATCGAAAGGATTTGCCATGACGGGTTGGCGATTAGGCTTTATGGCTGCACATCAGGATATTGCAGATGCCTGCAACACAATTCAGGGGCAATATACTTCCGGGACTTCCTCCATTTCGCAGGAAGCGGCTTTAGAGGCTTTTAATACTGATCCTTCCCAATCAGACGATATTAAACAAATGGTAGCCAGATTCAAGCAGCGCGGTGAGTTGCTTTTTAACAGATTGTCTGATATCCCGGGTATTATTCCAAACAAGCCTAAAGGTGCATTTTATCTTTTCCCTGATATCAGTGCCTATTTTGGGAAAAGTTATGACAAGTATCAGATTACTGACAGTAAAGCATTGGCTTTGTATTTGTTAGCCGAAGCGCATGTTGCACTAGTAAGTGGGGATGCTTTTGGGTGCGATCAATGTATCCGTTTTAGTTTTGCGGCTTCTGAAGAACAAATTGAAATTGCCTGCAACAGAATTGAGGCTGCGCTTAAAAAGCTGAGCTAAGAACTGTTTCAGACATTAGCCTTACTTTTGTACAAAATTTCACACCATGCTCACTGCAGAAAGTGTTTCCAAACTTTTTTCAAACTTTGATAAATTAAGGGTGTTGATCGTTGGTGATGTGATGATCGATAGCTATCTTTTTGGTACGGTTGATCGCATTTCACCTGAAGCTCCGGTGCCTGTTGTTGCTGTTAAAGAAAGGTCGGAACGGTTGGGAGGTGCGGCAAATGTTGCACTCAATATTAAAGCATTGGGTTCTGAAGCAGTTATTTGCGCTGTGGTAGGTAACGATGATCGGGCAAAGATTTTTGAAAAATTACTCATAAATCATCAATTACCTGTAAATGGTTTAGTTAGAAGTGATAATCGCATTACAACTACAAAGTTCAGGGTGATTGGTAATAATGTGCAGATGCTTAGGGTTGATGAGGAAGATA
>JAGYNM010000085.1 GCA_018399335.1 Bacteroidales bacterium
AGTACTGATTTTCAGATTCTTCAAAATATTGGCTGAAATATTTGCTCCCACATTAGTACGGTTGTATCTCAATCCGGGGATGATATCCTTTGTAAGGGTATTGGCAAGCGAAAAGCGATAAGTAACATATTTATTTCCGCCATCAACGCTTAAAGCATTATTAGTCGTAATGCCTGTTTCAAAAAAGTCTTTGTAATTATCGGGTTGCGGTGAAAAATTCCTTGATTTTCCGTCCCAGTCAATAATTTCTTGCCCTTCCATCTTTGGTCCCCAGCTGCCTTTTGAAAAATCATAGCCCGGATTAAAAACAGGAATCCCGTCTTTCATATCCCATGCACCTTCAAATTTGCCATTTCGACCGGCTCCGTAGGTATTTTGCAAATCATATAAAATGTAGGCCCTGTCGATAGAGGTGGTGCTGGAGAACTGCAATCCCATTTTGCGGCCCGACTGACCTTTTTTCGTTGTAATTAATATCACACCATCCATTGCCTGCGACCCGTAAAGTGCTGAAGCACTGGCGCCTTTCAGTACAGAAATGCTTTCGATATCATCGGGATTGATGTCGGAAATGCCATTACCATAATCCCGTCCGCCCCATTCACCTCCTGAATTGCTGTTTGTGGAGTTGTTGATCGGCACGCCATCTACCACAATCAGCGCCTGATTATCGCCAGTAATGGAATTATTCCCTCTCAGGATAATCCGGCTCGAAGTGCCTGCACCTCCATTTGTTGCCGTAATCTGCAAGCCAGCAACTTTTCCGCTGAGTTTGTTGATCACACTCACGTCATTCGATTTTAAAAGGTCTTCGCTTTTTACCTCCGTCATGGCATATCCCAGTGATTTTTTCTCTCTTTTGATCCCAAGAGCTGTAACAACTACTTCATCAAGGATTTCTGCTTTTGGAGAAAGGTAAACTTGCATCAATTCATTCGTTACTGCCAGGGTATCTTGTTCGAAGCCAACAGCCGAAAAAACAAGGTACTTATCTGAATTTTGAAATCTGATGCTGAATTTCCCGTCAAAATCGCTTGAAGTACCTTGTCCGCCGGGCAAAGCGATGATATTTACGAAGGGAACCGGCTGTTTGTCAGCAACAGAAAACACTATGCCTTCAGCTATTTGCTGAGCCTGTGCTGATATTGCCAGCAGCAAGGAAAGTAAAAATATTAATTTATGGCGCATGTTGAATCTCTGTATATAAGTTCGGTTTGAAGTATCACTTTTTGTGAGTCAATTCTTTTGTTTTTTATTTGTTGCAAAGCCATTTTTACAGCAACCTCGCCGATTTTTTCCAATGGTTGCGCAATACAACTGATGGCTGGAGCTGTATAACTAAAGCATTCCACATCATCGAAAGTGATGAGTGAGAGATCTTCAGGAATCCGTTTCCCTAGTTCTTTTACGGTCTTCAGACAAGCAATTGCTAAATTATTGTTGGAAGTAAAAAGGGCCGTGATCTCAGGGTTTTCTAAAAAGAATTGTGTAATCTGGTTGTAGTCTTTATTTTTTAGTCTGACATAATCCAGTTGAAGTAAATATTTGTCGGTTACCGGAAAGTTATAAGCCTCGAACGCAGTTAAATATCCCTGTTGTCTGTCGTATAAGGTGCTGATATAGTTTGGAGTAAGTGTTAAAAAACCAATATTTCGATGACCCAGGTCGAGCAAATGTTTCACGGCATTTCGCGTAGCTTGTTCATTGTCAACTCCAACATAATGACTGTCGAAACCAGTCAGATAGCGGTCAAATAAAACCAATGGAAATTGCGTGGGAATAATTTCTTTCAAAACTTCCGGTTGATGCATTGTTGTTGTCATGATAATCCCGTCAACCTGTCTGTCGAGCAACATTTTAACCAGATGTTTTTCGCGGCTTTCACTTTCATCAGAGCTGCAAACGATCAGGCTATATCCTTCTGTTTCAGCCATATGTTCAATAGTTCGGGTTATCCTTGCATAAAAGGGATTTGAAATATCAGCTACCAGCAAGCCTAATGTGTGTGTTTGACCCATTCGCAATCCCCGGGCAACCTGATTGGGTTTGTAGTTGAGTTCGTTGGCTCTTGCTATCACCCGTTTCTGGGTTTCCTTATTGATTGACAGGGCATCTGCTTTTCCATTCAAGACCAGTGAAACCAGTGTTTTTGAAACATTTAAGTCATCTGCAATGGAGGATAAAGTTACTTTTCTGGTTTTCATAACAGCAAAACTAAATCGTTTTAGTAAAAAATGCAAATTATTTTTCAAGAGATTATTTTTTTAGAAAATCTAATGCTTACTGCCAACCAGACAAGCGTTTCGCAATTGAAACGCCTATAAAAAAAGGAATACTTTTGAAAATGAAAGCAGAAAAAATTAAACCAAGAGGAATACTCGTTATTTTTGCGCTGTGTCAAAACTTGTAACGTTTCTATTTGGAATCATAATGCTTGTTTCTCTTGTATTGCCTTTTCAGCTGATGAGGCAATTGCAGCATGAGCAGACTAAAGCACGCTCAGAGGCCTTGGTTGAGATGAAGCAAAGGTATGTAGCAAAGGCTTTGAAATACATTGCTATACCAAAGGATGAGCTTGAGGGGAGAGGTACGCGGTTTGTTCGCATCCATGCTACCGAATTTGTGTGGGATGGTGTCATGTATGACATTGTAAGTTCCTTTCCTGAAGCGCATCAAACCTGGTTTTTGGTCTATCCTGACTTCAAGGAAACCAAGGTTTTGAAACAAAAGATTGCATTAGCCAGGGCTTTTCAGTCCGAGGCGGGTTTAAAAACTGCCTCATCCAAACAAAGCATTTCTTTTCACTGGTTTGCGGGAAATCCTGCTAATTTTTCTAGTCCTGTTGGGTCGATTAATGAAATTAGTTTCCAGGAGTTTACGAATCACTATTGTTTTCAATTAACTCAGCGAATAGAGCATCCGCCACAATTTAACTGGTTTATTTAATAATATTGGTAATTAACTAGTTAAGCACTAAATTTTTAATTGATATGATTAAAAAGTACACATTGCTGCTTTTTATGAGCATGCTTTGTTATGGGTTAAATGCCCAAACAGTAAAACTGATTGATCAACAAAAAACTCCTTTGGAGTTTGTTTCAATCAGCACGATAACACCAAAACTGTCGTCACTAACAAACGAAAATGGAATTGCTGATGTATCGGTTTTTCGTAATCTGGATAGCATTTATTTTACCAGTTTGGGCTATGAAACCCGTATAATGAATTGGACTGCACTTGAAAACGCTAACTTTATAGTAGCACTGAGGGCTTCCAACTACTCTCTTGATGAAGTGATTGTTAGCGCGACACGATGGGCGCAGTCTCGACGCGAACTAACCAGCCGTGTAACCAGCATTCGTCCTGAGGAGATTCAGGTGAGCAACCCGCAGACGGCAGCTGATTTGCTGGGAGCCAGTGGTGAGGTTTTTATTCAGAAAAGTCAGCAGGGCGGGGGAAGCCCAATGATTCGTGGTTTTGCAACCAACAGATTGTTGATAAGTGTGGATGGTGTGCGTATGAACAACGCCATTTTCAGAAGTGGTAATATTCAGAATATCATTAATATAGATCCTTTTATGATTGATCAGGCTGAGGTGCTTTATGGCCCCGGATCGGTGATGTATGGGAGTGATGCAATTGGTGGTGTGATGAATTTTTCAACCTTGAAACCGTTATTTGCTCATGACGATAACATAGCTGTGAATGGAAGTGTAGCAACACGATTTTCTTCTGCTAATAACGAGCTGACATCACATGTACATATAAAAGTTGGCGGACAAAAACTTGCTTCCGTTACTTCATTCACTTTCAATCGTTTTGGTGATTTGCGTATGGGATCCAGAGGTTCGGATTTTTACCTCCGAAAAGAATACGTTGAACGGATAAATGATATTGATGTGGTTTTTCAAAATGAGGATCAACAACTTCAGGTGCCATCGGGTTTTGAGATGGGACATTTTATGCAGAAGTTGAGCTTTCAACCAAATGAATATTGGAACCTTGAATATGGATTAATTTATTCCAATACAACGAATTATAGTCGGTATGATCGCTTGCTTCGTTATAAAGACGGACAGCCTCGAAGCGCGGAGTGGTATTACGGACCGCAAAAATGGTTGGTAAATCGTTTCACGGTTACGCACACAAAACAAAGAATATTGTTTGATGAAATCGTGTTGAATATGTCTGCCCAGCAGTTTGAAGAAAGCCGTCACGACAGGGATTTCATGGGTTCAGTGCTTTATGAACGCTTTGAAAAGGTGAATGCCTATGCACTCAATGTTGATTTAAGAAAGGGTTTGAACGACCGATCCAGATTGTTGTACGGTGCAGAAATAGTTTTTAATGACGTTGCATCAACAGGAACTGATACCTATATTTTTACTGGTATAAGTGAAAAAGGCCCGGCTCGTTATCCGCAGTCTGATTGGCTTTCGGCAGCTTTGTTTGCTACTTATCAATACGAATTGTCCGATAAAAGTATGATCCAGGCTGGTGCGCGCTATAATTACTTTTCGATGAATGCCACCTTTGACACTACTTTTTACAAATTTCCGTTTGTGACAGCCGAAAATCAGGATGGTGCGCTTACCGGAAGTCTGGGTTTTAATTACAGACCCAACGAAAGTTGGATTGTAAGAGCTGGGATTTCAACAGGTTTCAGGGCGCCTAATGTGGATGATATTGGAAAAGTATTTGATTCGGAGGCTGGAGCGGTTGTTGTTCCAAATCCCGACCTTAAGCCTGAATATGCCTATAATGCTGAATTTGATGTGGCACGGGTTTTTGCTGATCGCGTAAAGCTTGATGTTTCAGCTTTTTATACGCTTCTCGACCAGGCGATGGTTCGGCGTGATTATTTGTTTAATGGCATGGACAGTATCATGTACGATGGTGAATTGAGTAAAGTTCAGGCTATTCAGAATGTAGCACAAGCAACTGTTTACGGTTTACAGATTGCTGCCGAATGGAAAATGGATAATGGCTTTAGCCTTTTTAGTCATTTGACCTGGCAAAAAGGGGAAGAGGAGTTGGACGACGGATCCAAAAGCCCTTTGCGACATGCTGCGCCAATGTTTGGTATCACACGATTGAGCTATAAGAACAGAGGATTGCGTCTTGATTTGTATGCTCAATACACCAGCGAAGTTCCTTTCGAAGAAATGCCTGATTCTGAACTTTCAAAAGATTATTTGTATCCAACGGATTCTAATGGAAATTTGTATGCTCCCGGATGGTACACCCTTAATTTTAAGGCAATGAAAAAGATCAATGAAACATTTACATTGACCGGAGGCATCGAAAACATTACTGATCAGCGCTATATGCCTTACAGTTCGGGGCTTGTGGCATCGGGCAGGAATTTCATTTTTTCGTTACGGATGAACTTTTAGTCTGAATGGAGTGGGAAATAAAAATGATAATTTTATGTTTTGCAGATGAGAGGTATGAGATTCATCTTTGTATTGAACATGTTTCACTTCTCCTTGTTTAAACTCTAAACTTAACAATTGAATTTATGGCAAAAATCACACTTGCAGGAAATCAAATCCAAACTATTGGCGAACTGCCGGCAAAAGGAAGTAAAGCAAACGACTTCAAACTTGTAAATACTGACTTAAGCCCTCTCAGTCTTGAAGATCTGAAAGGAAAAAAAGTTGTACTAAACATTTTCCCAAGCTTGGATACAGACGTGTGTGCAACTTCTGTTCGTCGTTTTAATCAGGAAGCTTCTAATCTGGAAAACACTGTAGTTGTTTGTGTTTCAAAGGATTTGCCTTTCGCACACAAGCGCTTTTGCAGCACCGAAGGCATAAATAATGTAGTAAACGCTTCTGATTTCAGAGATGGCAACTTTGGCGAAACCTACGGCGTTACGATAGCTGATGGTCCTTTGGCCGGGCTGCATTCTCGTGCAGTTGTTGTTCTCAACGAAAATGGCGAAGTAGTATATACTGAGCAAGTTCCCGAAATCGTTCAGGAACCTGATTATTCAGCTGCTTTGGAAGCTGTGAAATAGTATAATATTTAATTCCTTACAAAAAAGGTGAAGTTATTCAGTTAACTTCACCTTTTTTATTTGCTAATGAAGAGGCTTAAGCTTCTGCGGTTGGCCCGCCCAGATTAAAAGGGATATTTTCCTGCGCAGGAGCATCTTTGATTGGGCCATGAATTGACTCAAATTTTTTCAGATTTTCTGCCAAAGCTTTAAAAAGTCTTTTGGCATGCTCAGGAGTGAGGATGATTCTGGATTTTACTTTTGCTTTCTGTACGCCAGGCATTAGCTTGGCATAATCGATGATAAACTCAGAATGCGAATGGGTGATAATAGCCAGATTGGAATAAATCCCTTCGGCTACTTCTTCACTCAGTTCGATACTCATTTGATTTTTAGGTTTTTGTTCAGCCATAACTGTAAGTATTAAAAAAGCAGGTAGGTCTGCTACATTAGCAACGTCCTACCTGCTTTAAATGTTATCGAAAATTATTATTTTTTGTCAATTTCCGGTTTCAGGGTGCGCGACGCTGCTTCCATTACGGCATCGTATTCGGCACGCGAACCAACGATCAAATCTTCGTATTCGCGCAATCCGGTACCGGCAGGAATCTTGTGACCTACGATCACGTTTTCTTTCAAGCCCATCAACTCATCTGATTTGGCATTGATTGAAGCAAGCGTGAGAACCTTGGTTGTTTCCTGGAACGAAGCTGCAGATATAAAGCTATTGGTTTGAAGTGATGCACGTGTTATTCCCTGCAACACCTGGAAGGCAGTAGCAGGTTTGGCTTCGCGGGCTTCGACCAGCTTTTTGTCCTTACGTTTCAGTAAGGAATTTTCATCACGCAGTTTGCGAGCTGTGATAATCTGACCCTGAAGTAAATTATCAGAATCGCCCGGATCAACAACAACCTTTTTGCCAAAGATATCATCGTTTTCTTCCTGGAAATCAATTTTATTAATCAATTCACCTTCAAGGAAACGAGTATCGCCCGGATCTTCCACTTCAACTTTACGCATCATTTGACGCACAATTACCTCAAAATGCTTATCGTTGATTTTTACTCCTTGCAAACGGTAAACTTCCTGAACCTCATTCACAATATATTCCTGAACCTTCATTGGTCCTTTAATAGCAAGAATATCTGATGGGGTGGTAGCACCTTCCGAGAGCGGAGTTCCTGCTTTTACAAAATCATTTTCCTGTGCAAGAATCTGTTTCGATGTTGCAATGAGGTAACTTTTCTCTTCTCCTGTCTTGGAAGTTACGATCACCTCACGGTTTCCACGTTTTAGTTTCTTGCCGAACGAAACAACACCATCAATCTCAGAAACCACAGCAGGCTCGGATGGATTACGTGCTTCGAATAGCTCAGTAACACGTGGCAGACCACCAGTGATATCACCAGATTTACCAATCGCACGTGGAATTTTCACCAACATACCCCCGGCTTTAATCTGATCGCCTTCATCCACAATGATGTGCGAACCTACTGGAATATCATAGGATTTTATCACTTCATTGTTATTATCAACGATTCTAATCGTTGGATTTTTTGCGCGCTGGCGGGTTTCAATAATTACTTTCTCGTTGTATCCGGTTTGCTCGTCGGATTCGATACGATAGGTAACACCTTCAATAATATTCTCAAAGCTAATTTTCCCTTCATGCTCCGAAAGGATTACAGCATTGTATGGATCCCAGTCGCTGATAAAATCACCTTTTTTCACTTCACTGCCATTTTTCACATAAAGATTGGCACCATAAGGAATATTAGATGACGTTAATACAACGCCTGTTTTCTTATCTACGATTTTCATTTCAGCGGAGCGGCCAAGTACAATCTCATAGTCTTTGCCTTCTTTACTGAAATCAACTGAACGTAACTCATCAATTTCTAGAACACCATCGAATTTAGCTTCAATCTTCGACATTACGGCAACATTGGAAGCGGTACCCCCAACGTGGAATGTACGCAATGTAAGCTGAGTACCCGGCTCACCAATTGACTGAGCTGCAATAACTCCAACGGCTTCACCTTTTTGTACCAGCTTTCCTGATGCCAGGTTACGACCATAACAATTAGCACAAACACCACGTTTTGATTCGCAGGTAAGTACCGAACGAATCTCAACCTGTTCGATAGGTGATTCTTCGATGACCTCTGCAATTTCCTCAGTAATTTCTTCACCGCCCTGAATAATCAGTTCGCCTGTTTGAGGATGATAAATATCATGCAAAGCCACCCGACCAAGGATACGATCATAAAGGGTTTCAACAACTTCTTCACTTTTCTTGAGGGCAGAAATCGTTAAGCCACGAAGTGTTCCGCAGTCTTTCTCTGTTATTACAACATCTTGAGCCACATCAACCAAACGACGAGTGAGGTAACCGGCATCAGCTGTTTTAAGAGCGGTATCGGCCAAACCTTTACGGGCACCGTGCGTTGAAATAAAGTACTCAAGAACAGATAGTCCTTCTTTAAAGTTGGACAAAATAGGATTCTCAATAATTTCACCGCCTGTGGCACCAGATTTCTGTGGTTTAGCCATCAGACCACGCATACCGGATAGCTGACGAATCTGCTCTTTTGAGCCCCTCGCTCCTGAATCCAGCATCATATAAACCGGATTGAAACCCTGATCATCCTGCATAAGTTGCTGCATCACAGTGTTTGTGAGACGCGAGTTGGTATGTGTCCAGATGTCGATAATCTGATTGTAGCGCTCATTATTGGTAATGAAACCCATATTGTAGTTGGCCAGCACTTCTGTTACTTCTTCGTTAGCCTGTGCGATAAGCTCTTCCTTAACAGTTGGAACCATCACATTTCCAAGGTTAAACGAAAGTCCGCCCCTGTAAGCCATCTGGAAACCAAGGTTTTTGATGTCGTCGAGGAATTGTGCGGCAGCAGCTGTTCCAAGGCGTTTCACCATATCACCGATGATATCCCGAAGTGATTTTTTGGTCAAAAGCTGATTTACAAAACCAAATTCTTCAGGCACAACTTCGTTAAATAATACACGACCAACCGTAGTTTCGAGCATGGTTTCAACCAGCTTGCCTTTTTCGCGTATTTTGGTTTTTACGAAGATAATTGCGTGTAGGTCAATACGTTTTTCGTTGTAGGCAATGATAACCTCTTCTGAAGAATAAAAACGTTTTCCTTCACCTTTTACAGGATGATCTTCAGTATTTTTTCTAGGTTTAGTAATATAGTAAAGACCCAAAACCATATCCTGTGAAGGAACGGTAATAGGCGCTCCGTTTGCCGGATTCAGGATGTTGTGTGAGGCCAACATAAGGATTTGCGCTTCCAAAACGGCAG
>JAGYNM010000086.1 GCA_018399335.1 Bacteroidales bacterium
ACCGAACCGGAATTTTGATGTACGGCAAAAAACCCAGCTACAGGGAATTATGGAAATGGCTCAAATACTAAAAACATAGGTAAAAGCATACGTATTAGACTTCCGTAATGCCTTTATAAGCTCTAATACAGGAAGTTTTACGGCCTAAGCCTGAGAATAATTTCATTGCTTGTTTTAAATGCTGAATTATTGGGAGTTGTCAAATATTATTCTAATTTTGCACCCTCGAAAAAAATTCAGTAGAAAGATAGAAGTTAATTTAATTCACAATTCAAATGCAGAACAAAGGAGCAATCAAGGTATTTGCCATCGCCTTTGCACTCGTATCGCTTTATCAGCTTTCTTTCACATTCGTAACTCAAAAAATTGAGAAGGATGCCAGAGAATACGCCAGTAGCGAAGTAGCTGCAAAGCAGGCCGATGCACTTGCGCAGGGAGATGATTTGTTGTACGGTCATTACCTCGATTCTATTACAAAAGCCCGCGAAACCTATTACCTGGATTCGATGGACAATCAAGTGGTGTACAATATTTTAATTGATAAATACACCTATCAAAATGTAAAAGAACGCGAAATCAATTTGGGGCTCGACCTCAAGGGTGGTATGAACGTGGTGTTGGAAGTTTCTGTAAGTGATATCATTCAGGCACTTTCCGGAAATAGTACCGATGAGGTATTTGTTCAAGCCATGCAGCTTGCCAGGGAAAAACAAAAAAATAGTCAGGATGATTTCGTTACGCTATTCGGACAGTCGTTTCAGGAAATCGATCCGAATGCCAGTCTGGCTTCCATCTTTTTGTTTGAGTTTAAAGATAAAGGTATCACCGTAAATTCGACGAATTCAGAAGTTCTGTCGGTAATAAGAACCGAAACAGAAGGCGCTATCGATCGTTCTTTCCAGATTTTGAGAACGCGTATCGACCGTTTTGGTGTTACACAGCCTAATATTCAAAAGCTGGCTACTTCCGGACGTATCCTTGTTGAACTCCCCGGTATCAAAGACCCAAAACGTGTAAGAAAACTGCTACAGGGTACTGCTCAGCTCGAGTTTTGGGAAACCTACAACTTCTCCGAAATTTACGGCTTTTTTGATGAAGCAAATCAACGCCTCAAAGAACTTGAAGGAACTGTTGATACCAAAGAAACTACTTCGAACGAATCGGCCACTGCTGATGATACAGCAGCTAACGCTGAAGAAGCAGTCGAAGAAACTGTCGAAAATCTAACAGATCAGCTCGCTACAGCAGATAGCAGTTCGCTCATGGATCAGATCTCATCCGATACAACTGCTCAGGATGATCTGTCGTTTGAAGAATATGCTGCAAAAAATCCTTTGTATGCTTACTTAATGCCTTCTTACGTTCAGGACGAAAGTGGACGTTTCTTCCCAGGAAATACCGCAAGAGTTGGTTCTGCAGCTGTAAAAGATACTGCTAAAGTTAATCAGATGTTACGCAGGGTGAAGTCGATCTTCCCCAGAAATATGGTGCTGGCATGGACTGTTAAGCCACGTGAAGCAGGAGAAGCTAACCTACTCGAGCTGGTTGCCTTAAAAGCATCGCGCGATAACAAAGCTGCGCTGGGTGGCGATGTGATTGTGGATGCCCGTCAGGATTACGATCAAAACGGACGCGTTGAAGTTACCATTCAGATGAATAGCGAAGGCTCCAAAACATGGAAACGCCTCACTGGAGAAAACATTGGAAAACAGGTTGCTATCGTCCTTGATGGTTATGTGTATTCCTTCCCTGTTGTTAATGACGAAATTCCAAACGGTCGTTCATCCATTTCAGGTGGTGATATGACTGTGACTGAGGCACAAGACCTTGCAAATATTTTGAAAGCTGGTAAATTACCTGCTCCATCCACAATTATGGAAGAAGCCGTTGTTGGACCTTCATTGGGTCGCGAAGCAGTAAGCGCAGGCCTTTGGTCATTTGTTCTGGCTTTCGGCCTGGTTTTGATTTACATGGCATTCTTCTACAATAAATCCGGATTGGTTGCTGACCTTGCCTTGTTTACGAATATTTTCTTCCTGTTTGGTGTGTTAGCTTCATTGGGAGCCGTGCTTACATTGCCTGGTATTGCTGGTATCGTACTTACCTTAGGTATGGCAGTGGATGCCAACGTAATCATCTACGAACGTATCAAAGAAGAAATTCGTGCTGGCAAAGGAATCAGGCTGGCTATCGACGACGGATACAAAAACGCTTACTCTGCTATTATTGACGGTAACGTTACTACCTTATTAACAGGTATTGTACTCTACACCTTCGGAACAGGTCCAGTTCAAGGATTTGCCACTACCTTGATTATTGGTTTGCTTACATCACTTTTCACATCGATCTTTATCTCAAGGATGATTTTTGTTTATCTGTTGGATAAAAATAAAACCATCACTTTTGATTCCAAGATAACCCGTAACTTCCTGGCAAATACCAATTTCAACTTCCTTGGAATGCGCAAAAAGGCCTATGTTATTTCTGCTATTTTGATCGTTGTGAGTTTAGGTTCTTTAACTTTCAGAGGTTTAAATTATGGTGTTGATTTCACCGGTGGTCGTACTTTCCTTGTTCGTTTCGATCAGGACGTAACCGTTACCGATGTGCGCAATGCCTTAGCTGTTGAATTTACAGAAGCTGTGCCGGAAGTAAAAACATTTGGTCCAAACCGTCAGGTAAAAATTACCACGAAATTCATGATCGACAACGAAGGCCGCGAAGTTGACAGCATTATCCAAACCATGCTCTTCAGAAGTCTTGAACAGTTCTATCAGGCTGATATCAATTACAACGACTTTACTTCCGATCAGGAAGCTGACGACAAATTGATCGGGATATTGAGCTCTCAAAAAGTTGGACCAACAATCGCTGACGATATCCGTAATAAAGCTGTTACAGCTATCATTATTTCGTTGTTTATCATCTTCGGTTATATCGCTATCCGATTCAGAAAATGGCAATATGGTCTTGCCGGTATTATTGCCCTGTTCCATGACACGATTATTGTTTTGGGAGTTTTCTCGCTCTTCTACAACATCCTGCCGTTTAGCATGGAGATTGACCAGGCATTTATTGCAGCTATCCTTACTATAATCGGTTATTCCATCAACGATACCGTTATTATATTCGACCGTATTCGTGAAAATGTTGGACTACACCCAAAGAAGCTACTGAAAATTAACATCAACGATGGTTTGAACAGCACTTTGATGCGTACGTTTAATACTTCAGGAACCACAGCGCTTGTGCTTATCATCATCGCGGTATTTGGTGGCGAAGTGATTCGTGGGTTCGTATTTGCTTTGCTGGTTGGTATCCTTGTAGGTACTTATTCATCAGTATTCAATGCCAGTCCGCTGGTATTTGACCTGCTAAAAGGCCCTAAACAGGAAAAAGAAGCCGCAGAGAAAGAAGCTGCCAATCCCAGAACAAAAAAGAAATAATCTTTTTTCTAAAAATACTCAAAACCGTGTAATGCAATAGTGTTACACGGTTTTTTGTTTGCCAAAACGGAAGCCTTAATGCGTGAAGGTTTACTTCGCGGTGTTGTTATATTTTCTATTTTTGCTCTCAGAAACCAGGCTATCATGACATTGTTATTTTTTGATTTTGGAACGGGAGAAATCCTGATTATTATGCTGGTGCTTTTTGTGGTGCTGGGGCCAAAAAAACTCCCTGAAGTGGCACGTGCCATTGGCAAAACCATCAATGAAATGAAACGTGCTTCGGCTGGTTTCAAAAATGAAATAAATAAAGAAATCGACCGTATCGAACGCGATACAACCATAAAAGATTTAAATCTCGATGCCAAAAAGCCGAATCAAACCGAAACGAAGTCCCTGGCATTGGAAGATTCTGTGGCGCAGGGAAGCCTTCCGTCCCCTGAAAACAGAGATTTAAAAAACGAATCAATAAATCCGTCAAATTAGCGTTCTATTGTTCAAATAAGGAAATCAAAAGCATGAAGATCAGTCTGCAACTTTTCATAGTTCTTTTTTTTAGCCTGATAACTTTTCAGGGCGTTGCACAGCGCAACCCTGCCAAAAGTGCTGATGAGGCTTTCGAGAAGAAACAATACACCATAGCTG
Organism: Bacteroidales bacterium; assembly: GCA_018399335.1. Classification (GTDB taxonomy): domain Bacteria; phylum Bacteroidota; class Bacteroidia; order Bacteroidales; family F082; genus UBA5536. The sequence continues at coordinate 4,092 of JAGYNM010000086.1, forward strand.
CCGAGCGCTACAAAAAAGCCTACAATCGCGTAAAACGCAACCCTGAAGAACGTATGCGGGTAAGCTATCAAATGGCCGAATGCTACAGACTTACCGGCCTGTTCAAACGAGCCGAAGCCACCTATAAACGTGTGATTCGTTCCGACTTTCCCAAAACAAATCCCGAAGCCTACCTGCATTTCGCTGAAGTATTAAAAATCAACGAAAAATTTGATGAGGCAGTCACCTATTACGAGCTTTATTCAGAAGCCATGCCAGATGATCCTCGTGGTAAACTGGGAGCCGAAACAGCCGCTATGGTAAAAGAATGGATGGAAAACCCTTCTAAATACGAATTGACGCCACTCAAAAAAATTAACTCCCGCGAATCAGATTTTGCAGCCGTTTATGCCTCTCCAAACTTTAACGAAATCATCTTTACCTCCTCGCGTGAAAATGCCACCGGAAAAGAAAAAGATGGCTATACCGGACAAGATTTTAGTGATTTATTTACCTCACGTATCGATCGTAAAGAGGAATGGAGTGCTCCGGTTTTGATCGACGAAAATGATGTCGTAAACACAGAAGCCAACGAAGGTGCGCCCTTTATGAATGCAGCTTTTAATACGATGTATTTCACACGCTGCAACAACGACCCAAAACGTGAATCCGGATGCCAGATTATGACCAGCAACCGCAGTGGACGTTCCTGGGGCGAGCCTGTTCCGGTCGAAATCCTTGGGGTTGATACACTTGATATAGTAGGTCATCCAACCTTAAGCGAAAATGAACTGATCATATATTTTGCTGCCGAACGCCGCGGAGGCTTTGGCGGAAAAGATATTTGGGTTTCTTTAAGAGATTCCAAGTCGCAACCATTTTCACGTCCGTTAAATATTGGCCCGGTAGTCAATACCAAAGGCGATGAAGTTTTCCCCTTCCTCAGAAACGATACCACACTCTATTTCTCCTCAAACGGACATGGCGGAATGGGTGGCCTGGATGTGTTTATGACTACCGTTGACACAGCCGGAAACTGGGGAACTCCAGTAAATCTGAAATATCCAATCAACTCTACCGCAGATGATTTTGCCATTACTTTTCATCCTGAAGAAGAACAGGGATTCATCTCGAGCAACAGAGACAATATCCGCGGAACTGACAATATTTACCACTTTATCGAGCCTCCTGTGCTCTTTACGATTTCGGGCACAGTGAAAGATGTGCAAACGCTTCAGTTTGTAGAAGGAGCAACTGTACAACTGATTGGTTCTGACGGCATGAGCGTGAGTACGCGCACCAGCGACAAAGGATATTATTTGTTTGCTAACAGCCAGGTTGCTAAAAATACCACTTACGAAATTGTTGTGGATAAAGATAATTACTTCACCGCTACGGCTGTTGAAACTACTGTAGGTGTAGAGTTTAGCCGCGATTTCACTATTGATTTCGATCTGGAACCCATACCAGAAGAACCCATTGTACTGCCGGATATCTTATATGATCTGGCACGCTGGGAACTCAAACCACAATACGAAGATTCGTTGCAGGGTTTGATAGAAACGCTCCAACAAAATCCTACCATTACTATAGAATTAGCTTCGCATACCGATGCACGCGATACAGATGAAAGAAACGAGATCCTGTCGCAAAGGCGTGCCCAATCTGTTGTAGATTACCTTATTATCCGCGGAATTGATGGCGCTCGCCTTGTGGCAAAAGGATATGGCGAAAGTGCGCCCCGAAAACTCACCAAAGCAGCAACTGTAAATGGTTTCACATTCGATGAGGGCACCATGCTAACCGAAGAATATATTAACGAGCTTGAGAGTACTGAGGAAAAAGAAGCCGCACATCAGCTCAACAGACGTACAGAATTCAGGGTGCTTAGCAAGGATTTTGTGCCCAAATCTTCCAATCAACCCATCTCAGAAAATGTTGCTATTAAAATCAATCCCGATGACAATCAGGTTGGTTTTGTTGAAAATGATGTGGGTTTGTTCGAGGTTCAGTTTCTGCTCGACGGCTATAACGAAAAGTTTGTTTTCGACCGCACCTCCGATCTTACCATATCACTTCAAAAAGCACTCGAATTGCTTAATGCCGGCAGAATCGACAAAGACAATTTCAAAGGAGAAATCGAACGTGTACTCACGACAGGCAATATCGCTGATCGCGCTGTGATTGTAATTGACGAGATTAGAATTGCCAACCGTACGCTCCAAAATGTAGAGATGACGGTTTTCCATAACAGTCGGTATAACTTTGTCTTCGGACAAAAACTACTGAATCAAATGGGTGAATTTGAATTCAATACCCAACGAAAATCCCTGATCTTTAAATAATCATGAGTGATCAGCGTTATCAACAGAGGGGAGTTTCGGCGGGCAAAGAAGATGTGCATCGCGCCATAAAAATCTGGATAAAGGAATCTTTCGAATGCTTTTGTAAGATCATACCCGATATACTTGGCAATGATCCGGAATACTGCAACATCATGCATGCCGATGGTGCTGGAACGAAATCGGCACTGGCATACCTTTACTGGAAAGAAACCGGCGATCTGAGTGTGTGGGAAGGCATTGCACAGGACGCCATCGTGATGAACACAGATGATTTGTTATGTGTTGGCGCAACCGATGGCATGTTAATTTCCTCTACCATTGGCCGCAATAAAAATAAAATTCCCGCTGAGGTGATCGCCGCTCTCATCAACGGAACTGAGAGGTTCCTTGAAAAGATGCGCAGCTGGGGAATAGGCATTCACCTCACGGGAGGCGAAACAGCTGATGTAGGCGATCTGGTGCGTACAGTCATCGTTGACAGCACCGTTACTGCCCGGATGAAACGCAGCGAAGTGATAGAAAATAACATCCAGGCAGGTGATGTGATTGTTGGTCTGGCTTCTTTTGGTCAGGCCACTTACGAAGATCGCTACAATGGTGGCATGGGAAGCAACGGACTTACCTCTGCCCGGCACGATGTCTTCGAAAAATATCTTGCAACAAAATATCCTGAGAGCTATGATCCCGAAATTCCTGCCGAATTGATTTACGCCGGAAAATACAAGCTCACAGATGCAACAAGCGTAATTGGTGTTGATGCCGGACAAATGGTGCTTGCCCCCACCCGAACCTATGCCCCTGTTATGAAAGCTGTTTTGGAAAATATGCGCAGTCAGATTCACGGCATCATTCATTGCAGCGGAGGCGCACAAACCAAGGTGCTGCACTTTGTAGATAAGCTGCACCTTATCAAAGACCAGCTTTTTGAAACCCCTCCCCTGTTCAGGATGATACAGGAAAGCTCCGGAACCCCATGGCAGGAGATGTATAAGGTGTTTAATATGGGGCATCGCATGGAGATTTATACCAACGAAAAATCTGCCCTGGAAATAATTGAAATTTCAAAACAATTCAAAGTTGATGCTCAAATCGTTGGTCATGTGGAGGCTTCTAATGCGAAAAAACTGACCATCAAAGGCGAGCACGGCGAATTCACTTATCAGTAGTTTGATTTTGTGATACTTTAAGCGAGCGGGATTTTGTATCTTTGCCAACCAAAAATTTAGGCTGTGGAAATCATTGACAAACTGGAAACGATTCAGCGTCGCTGGGAAGAAATGAGTGAGCAACTCAACGATCCTGAGGTGATGTCGGATATGAAACGTTATGTGAAGCTGAACAAGGATTACAAAGACTTGGAACCTGTTGTTCAGACTTTTACACAATACAAGAATGTAGTCGCAAATATTGAAAACGCCCGCGAAATCATCAAAAAAGAAAAGGATGAAGATTTCAGGGAAATGGCGCGTGAAGAACTGGAAAGCTATCTTGAAGAAAAGGAAAAGCTGGAGGAAGACATTCGTATAATGCTCATTCCCAAAGACCCACAGGACAGCAAAAATGCTGTGGTAGAGATCAGGGCCGGTACAGGAGGCGACGAAGCCAGTATTTTTGCCGGAGACATTTATCGGATGTACATGAAATACTGCGAAACCAAAGGATGGAAAACTGAAGTCGTTGATATGAACGAAGGTACAGTGGGCGGTTTCAAGGAGGTAGTTTTCAACGTTATCGGCGACAATGCCTACGGAATCATGAAATTTGAATCGGGTGTCCATCGTGTTCAGCGTGTGCCCAAAACAGAAACACAGGGGCGTGTACACACCTCTGCTGCTTCAGTTGTAGTACTTCCGGAAGCCGAAGAATTTGATATTGAACTACATGACAAAGACATCCGCAAAGATACGTATTGTTCGTCTGGTCCTGGTGGTCAGTCTGTTAACACTACTTATTCAGCGATTCGGCTTACACACATTCCTAGTGGCATAGTGGTAACTTGTCAAGATGAGAAATCGCAAATCAAAAACCTGGCTAAGGCCATGAAAGTATTGCGCACCAGGCTTTTCGAAGTGGAATACAGCAAATACCTCGAAGAGATTTCGTCTAAGCGCAAAACTATGGTTTCAACCGGCGACCGCTCAGCAAAAATCAGGACATACAACTGGCCCCAAGGTCGTGTGACAGATCATCGTATCAACCTGACGCTCTACAATTTAAATGCTATCATTGATGGCGATCTTGATGAACTGATTGAGAAATTACAGATTGCCGAAAATGCCGAACGTCTGAAAACTGAACTCGACAATTAAAGCATGACGAAAGCTGATATCATCGCTCAAATCAAACGTAAACGCTCCTTCCTTTGTGTAGGACTGGATACAGATATTGAAAAAATTCCGGCTCATCTTCAAAATGAAAAAGATGCTGTTTTTCAGTTCAACAAACACATTATTGATGCCACAGCAAAATATTGTGTAGCCTACAAACCCAACACTGCATTTTATGAAAGTGAAGGTTTGGAAGGCTGGGAAAATCTGGGAAAAACAATCCATTACATCAAAACAAATTACCCCCAACATTTGGTAATTGCCGATGCCAAAAGAGGTGATATTGGGAACACTTCAAAACGCTATGCCAAAGCCTTTTTCGAAAAACTAAATGCCGATGCTATCACTGTTGCACCTTATATGGGATTTGATTCGGTAGAACCCTTTCTGGGCTTTGACAAAAAATGGGTGATTCTGTTAGGTTTAACATCCAATAGCGGATCTGAAGATTTTCAGCAGTTAAGTTTAAAAGATGGCCATTCGCTTTTTGAAACCGTTGTGCAGAAGGCTATCACTTGGGCTGCAAGCGATCAGCTGATGTTTGTAACCGGCGCTACAAAACCTGAGATGATTCATAAAATCAGGA
>JAGYNM010000087.1 GCA_018399335.1 Bacteroidales bacterium
AGGCTATAAGAAATTTGAAAGTTGTGGCCGTGTTATCATTGCCGATCACGTTGAAATTGGCGCGTTATGCAGTATCGACAAAGGCGTTACGGGTGATACCATCATCGATGAAGGAACTAAAATGGATAACCACTGCCAGGTGGGGCACGACACCTATATCGGCAAGAACTGTTTGATCGGTTCACATGCTGCCATTGCTGGCGTTACACGCATCGAAGATGATGTAATCATCTGGGGCAGAGTTGCCATCAACAAAGACATTGTTATCGGAAAAGGAGCTGTTATTCTGGCCACATCGGCAGTAGACAAATCTCTTCCGGGAGGAAAAACATATTTTGGTGTCCCAGCTGATGATGTGCGCAAAAAATGGCGCGAGTTGGCTTCCTTACGGCAACTGCCTGATTTTATGGCCGGAAAGAAATAAGAGAGTAAAGCAAAGACAAATGCTGAAGCGCTGCGCAGTAATCTTTATACTTGTAACGCCAAAATAATCATTACAATACCGATTAAGAAAAACGTGAATAATTATTCTTCGGTTTTTTCGCTTTCGGTCGGAACACCAATTTGATCGCGATCAGCATAATAAACATCCATTACAACGATGATTGCCATCAAACCCCAAACAGGCACCGAAAGTTTGTCTGTATCCAGAAAGTTGTTGAGCAAGCCATGAACAAAATAACTAATTAGCGCCAGCGTTGCGGCAAGTGTCAAGATTCGTGACTCTTTATTCCGGGCTTTTTTATAGGTTTTTAATCCCCTGTAAACCATAACCCCCACTAATAGAAAAACCAGCAGCATTCCAATCACCCCCATTTCTGAAAGCGGGCCGATATATTCGCTGTGTGCATTTCCACCATCTCCTGCATTGGTGCTGATGATGGTTTTTTCTTTCGACCGTTGAAACGGGGCATACACAAACTGGTAGGTTCCAGGTCCCCAGCCAAAGAAAGGCCTTTCATTGAATAAGCGTATGGCTGCCTGCCAGCGATTTATCCTTTCCAGGTTGGAAGCATCTGACGAAATATTGGAGATGGAACGCACATGCTCAACAAAATTGTTAGAAGAATCTTGTTTGTTCTTTTCAAGCACATCGATGATCTGATGCTGAAACGAGAAAAAGACAACTAATATGGTAATAAAAGCGGCTAAAATCCAGCGGAACTTGATATGCAACAGCACCGCAATCAAAACAGCAAGGGCTGCGGCAATGCTAATCCATGCAGCTCTGCTCAGCGAAAGTACAGTTCCAACAGCAAGCATCACAGCAACTGTTATAACCCAAAATCGTGTCCATTTGCTCAGTCCCGGGTAGAAAGCATATGCTGTGATGAAAATAAAATAAATCGCCAGCGCTGCCCCGTAAGCTGTGTGGTCGTTATAAAATGGCGACATCACCCAGTGGGCCGAATCATCACTAAAACCATAACTGGCATGATTCAAAATGGTATATCCGATAACAATTAGCAGACTAAAAGCATAAAGCCAGATATACCAATGAATGTTTTTTAGTTTTTTAAAAATAAGCGCAGCAATAAAAAATGAGGGAACAATAAACCAAAGCCTTGAAACAATATACTTCACAGAAACAAGTGGAATCTCGCTGGTGAAAGCCGTTATAATCATCCAGCCAAACATCAGATAAATCACCAGGGCAATTGGGTGACGGGCGATTCTCATATCATAATTACGCTCGTAAAGAAACTTAGCCGTAAAGAGCACTAAAACACCAAAAAGCATGGGCTCAACAGGTAATGAAACTGCCAAACCTGCGTCCATATCTTCAATATTGACCGAAAGGGGTGTTAGCAGTGCAATGAGCAATAAAACCTTATCGAGCGAAAAGATGTAAAGCATCAATACACCCAAAACTATCGGGAGACTAAAGGCAAGATAAAAATCCTTTTGTACTACCAAATAGAGATTTAGTGCAACAAATGCTGCTGCAATAAGGTATAACCATGCTATTTTTATGCGTTCTGTCACAAGTGGCAGATATTAGGCTGCTGAGGTATAGTCGGTGAGTTTCTTTTTGTTTTCGAGGGCAAAGATAACAAGGATTGCTATCAGCAAACCTCCAACCGCTGCCAGCGCAACAATAATCCAGCGAACCGGATAGGCTTTTTTATCCGATGGATAAGGCTTAGAGATTACATTTGAATAGGTAAGACTTGAATTATAAAAACGCAATTCTTGTTCGTAATCCACTTTGATATCTACATAGGTTCGTGATTCATGCTGCAACATCTCAACGACTGTTAGCAACTCTCCGCCAAGCTTTTGAATATTTTCTTTCAGTTCTTTCACGGCAGCATTGTTCACCGCTCTGGCATCGCTGCCATCAAAAGTCTTTAAATAACCACGCATGATTTCTTGCGATTGAACACTATAATCAATCAAACCATAGGTCGTTCCCAGGTCCTCAAGCTGATTCTTTAAAGAATCAATTAGCGCCCTTTTGGCGATAAGTTGTGTGTTGTACATTTCGATTACTTCACGACGCTTGCCTTTATGCATTAGTGCAGTTTTCAAGTCATAATAATGCAAGATAGCTTCTGCAATGTCTGATGCAATCTGCGGGTCTTTGTCCATCACCGTTATTGAAATGGCTTCGTACATGGTTTTACTGATTTTAACCCTGTCGTGGTATTCCTGCAACAAAACCGAACGCCAATAAGGATATTCCGGATCAATTTCGTAATGCTCCATCAGGTTAAACCTGTTAATCACCGAGTCGACAATATCCTGCGACTGGATAATTTGCAGCATTTGCTCTGTTTCGCTTTCATCGGAATAGGCATTGATATTGGCCGGATAAGCAATAGCTTCTGACTTGTAGAGTGGCGTGATGAAAGCAGGACCGCTGAAAATCGCGCCCAAAACAACGGCCACCACAAAAATCACTGCCAGGTGGTATTTCCATTTTAACAGGAGCCGAACCAGTGATGTGTTATTAAAGTAGTTATCCATCTTGATGTAATATTGCTTGTTCTTAGTTCTTAAACCTTCTCGAAATGCCCGGACGCTTTTACGGATGAAGCCTTGCGGATTCCGTTTACGTTTTTTTTTTCAGGAAGTCGTACCGGATTACGCTGAATAACCGCCAGTATCAATAGCACAAGCATAAAAGTGCTCGTAAGGGCTATAACCATAATGAGCCAGCGAATCGGATACGACTTTCTTTCGGCTTCATAGGCTGACGTTACAACGAATTTATGAGGCAGATTTTGCGTAGCATCAACCTTTGCTTCTTCGTATTTCGCTTTGATCTGTGATAACTGTTTGCGCTCAAATTCCAGCATATCGCGTATCGAAACGTAGTAACCACCATATTGAGCCAGTATTTCCAGCTTTTCTTCCAATGCGTTTATCCCTGCCCGATTGCCGCGCGCAAGTTCAATGGCAAGCTGTTGGTTGATCATCTCAGCCTGACTTTCGTAATCATGAATGCCAAGCCGGCGCAAGCTGTTGAGGGAATCTTCCATCTGCTGAACTTCATTCCTGAGCTGGAAATATTCTGCTTCAACAATGCTGAAGGCTTTGCGCGATACTTCCTTGCGCATGGCATTCATTGTTGAGTCGAACAACTCTGCTATATCATTGGCGATATTGGCAGCAATAGCAGGGCTTTCATCCAAAACAGTAATCTTTACTGCTGTATATTCTGTGCGGCGAAATTTAATTCTGCCTTCGTAGGTTTCGTAAAGTTTGGTGTTGCGGTATTTTTCGTTAGGTTTGATACCGTAGTGATTCATCAGGTCGTATTTCTCAATGATTTTATCACGTATCTTATTCGAATTCAATACCTGAAGCATTTGCTCTGTTTGTTCGTCTTCTCCAAACTCCAACAAGTCTTTGCTGGTTTGGAAATTAGTGCTCAATAATATCTTTGAAATAGAGTTGGTGGACGTGGGATATAGAATCGTGACCGACTTAAAAAGTGGTGTTATAAAAGTAGGAGTGGTGAAGATAAAACTAAGCAATGCCGTTGCAGCCAGGATAATACCAATGGTTTTTCGGTTTTGTACTACCAAATTTAGCAGGCTGAATGAGTTAAGGTCACCCTTCATCGGTTCTTGCATGGATTTTCACTATTTTGAAAAGGTCGTCAAAAATAGAAATTTTACTGTTTATGGCAAGGGTTTATTTTTCATTTGACATGCTTTTGTTTTTGCCTTTCGATGGAATCACCATGCTAAAGAGTGCTCTAAGCTTAAGAAGCCCGCTCAAAAAAGCCAGTATTACACCGAAAACAGCAGCCATAACTAAATTTAGCATCCAATGAAATGGAAGTTGTTCGCTGAAAAATCCCGCACTTCCAGTTAGTAAAAAAAATAGAGTTAATCTGAGCCAAAACCCTTTCCCGAAGTTTAATTTAAAAATATGCGTTGCAAGTATCAGCTGCAAAACAGCTGTAAAAACCTGTACGCTCAAACTGGCCCAGGCTGCTCCATAGGCCTGCCAGATAGGAATCAGAATCAGGTTTACTGACACATTGATCACTACACCGCTGGCCGCAATGATATTGAGTAGCTTCAGATTGCCGTTCGCGGTAAGTAAGGTGCCAAAAATATAGGTAACTGAAACAGCTACAAAACTGCCCATCAACAACTGAAAAACCTTTGCTGACTGGTCGAGACGCCATTGAAAATCAGCAAGGCTTTCGCCGATTTGCCGACCATAAAGCAACTGCATGATCTCCTCGCTGTAAAAAAAGGAAAGGATAGCGGCAATGCCTGACATGCTGATAATGATGCTGAAAGATAGCTTTACAAGTGAATTAACCGCTTGCTTTTTCTTGATTAATGCAGCAAACATCGGAAGCAACAAGACCGAGAAAAGGAGTGAGATATTGTTCCCTGCATCGAGCAAACGAAATGCCCGGCTGTAGATTCCGGTTTGCAACTTGCCTTCAATCCCTTCGAGCAAACGCTCAAGCAGAACGGGTTCCAGCCTGTTATAAAAACTCATCAATAACACAAGCAGGGCAAAAGGAATACTTTTTTTAAGTATCATCAACGAAAAAGGGAGGTTGAAGCTCAGTTTGATTTTCCCGGAATACCTTAACACGATAATTGCAGCCAACAAAACAGTTACAATGTAAGCAGCTGTTTGCGCATAAACGTACCACTCTATTTTGAATTGCCCTGCAAACATTCCCGACCAAAGCAAAAAGCTGCATATCACAATCATCAGCAAGCGATCAAAGACTGATAACAGACTATCTGTTTTAAAAAGGAGTAATCCTGAAATATTGGAACGGAGATAAAGCACAAACGAAAGCAAAACCTGATTCAATCCAACCCATGCCAGCAGTTTCAGTTGGTGGCTGTCGTAGCCGATAAGGTATCCGATTAAATAAATCAGCAAGCCATAGGCTACTGCCAAAAGGATTTTTAATACAGAAATACCAGCCAGGTGTTTGTTGAGCAGCTGATTGTTTTGCGCAATATTTCTGTTGTTGAAATTAGTAATTCCCAGATCGAGCAGGATGTAGAAGAGGGATGAAAAATTGAAAAGGGAAAAATAAAATCCGTAGGAAGCATCTCCAACTGTGTTTTGCACCGCTCTGTCCACACCAAGAATCCAGAACGGCTTGATCAGCAGATTCAGGAAAAGCAGTAGGGCCAGGTTTTTAATGAATCGGTTTTGCATCAATTGTTCATCCGCTTGAACGGGCTAAGGTACAAAAAAGAAGTTTTGTGTTTTATGCTGTGCCGGATCAAAATCAATAAGTGAATCTTTTTGAAGCACTTTAACCTTATAGGCAAGCTCTTGCATCAAATCGAAGCACTTCTCCCGGTTATCGTTTTCCCAAAGCTCGGTGTAGATGATCGGGCGGTATTTGCTAATGGTTTGGCGCGCTCCTTCCAGCACAAAGTATTCAAAATTTTCTACATCCAGTTTGATCGCCACAACAGCAGCTCCGCCGTTTTGCAAGGCTTCGCAATCGTCTAATCTGGTGATAGGCGTTTTAAAAGTGCTGCCATGGTTAAAATCTGTGATCGACTCATGAATCACATGACTGAGCCCCTGCATTTTCACTTCATCCAAAACAGGCATTACCATTTCAACTTCACCATTGTTGTTTCCCAGGGCTTTTTCGATCACTTGCACGTTTTTCAATTTGTAGTGTCCCAACACCTTCTTCAATGCTTTGATATTGTGTGGGATGGGCTCAAAAGCAATGATTTCGGCCTGAGGCCGATTCCGCCCAAGCCAAACCGACATAATGCCAATATTGGCACCAATATCCAGGATACGTCCTTTTTCTGGTATCATTTTGAGAAAATGAATGAAATCACCTTCTTTTTTGTTCCACTTCAGGGTGTTAATGATGTAAAGTGAAAACAAATAACGGTCGGGCCCAACAGTTGCTTAATATCTTTTTACCCGCGCCTTCATTTAAAAATTCTGATATTTTCAGGCAAAGTTAGCAGATAATTATTACCTCCTAAGGCAAAAAGCAGTTATGGGTTGAATTGTAGTAAATACACGTTTATTAATCAAAAAACAAATCTGAAGGTATTGGGTTAATACTACAGAAAACCTTTATCCGGATTGTTGCACAACATCCTGGATGATGAGTTCTATTTTATATTTGACCGACAGCCAGATCCCTCTTTTTTTGTTTGCTAAAAATGTGAAACCAGTTGTACTAAGCCCTCCTGCACGTCAATCCGTTTTATTCATCATTTGGTCGGAGGGTCGATGTTACTTTCTTAAAAACTTAAACCTGATCTTTTTTCCTTTTCACCTGATGGCTATTTGAGTTTATATAAAATTCCTTGATCAAAGTTACTTTTACGATCTTAATTTTGAACATTTTCCATTGATTTGTCTTATCGGTTTAAGTTATATTACTGTTATTATTTTTCCATGATTTAGTCGCGCCACACGTATTGCAACTGTTTCGGGCTTTTCAAAGCAGGATATAGTTGAACAGTATGGTGTTTCGCCCGAAAAGTTGATGGTTTACAATGGTGCCAATGAGCGCTTCTAGAAATTCAATAATATCAGATGAGGAACAATTGCCGTATAGAAATTATTGGATGGCTATCCCTATTTTTTATTTGTTGGATCGCTGCATCCCCGAAACCTGGCAAGGCCTTTTCATTGCTTTTGATCAGTTTTGCGGGCAATCAGATTCTGACGTCAGACTTTTGCGCCGGAGAAAAAATGGTGATAGAACTGATCCCGAAAAAGCTTCTTGATGAGATGTGCAAAATAAATCACGTGTTGTTTTGTGTAGTTGAAACGTCGACGGATTTGCATCACGTTGTTGCTCACTCTGGCACCACCACGTGTCCTATTTTAAAGGCTTCGGAACACCTCCATTGTTGAAGCTTTCGATGTGGTGTGCCTGTAATTACGGCCACCACTAGCTATGCCCTGAGTGGCAGGGAGATGCGCCCTTGATCGATCCCTTTGACGAAAAAGCCATTGCCAAGGCCATGCAACAGCTGGTTGATAATCCTGATTTGAGAAAAGAATTGATTGCCAAAGGTTTTGAACGGGCTAAAATTTTTAGCTGGGATCAGGCTGCACACAAACTCTGGCAAAGTATGTTGAAAACAATTTCTGAATCGAATAAAACGAAGCTATCATGAACGTATTAATAATAGGAGCCGGAGGGCGCGAACATGCCCTGGGATGGAAGATAAGCCATAGTAAACAGTGCGACAAGCTCTTTTTTGCGCCCGGAAATGCCGGCACAGCCGAGGTGGGAAACAACCTTCCTTTGGACGTTAACGATTTTGAAGGATTACGCAGGGTTTGTATCGAAGAACAGATCAGCCTGGTTGTCGTTGGTCCTGAGCAGCCGCTTGTGGAAGGAATTGTTGATTTTTTCAAAACCGATAATCAACTGCAGGATGTTGCCATTATTGGCCCTGATCAGGAAGGAGCCAGATTGGAAGGCAGCAAGGCGTATGCCAAGCAGTTTATGCTCGAAAATGGCATCCCAACAGCGAGTTCTATTGAGGTAAGTCATGCAAATTTAAGCGAAGGCATCGAATACCTCCGCAGTGCTGCAGCGCCTTTTGTGCTAAAAGCCGACGGACTTGCTGCAGGTAAAGGTGTGCTGATTCTGCACAGCCTCGAAGAAGCCGAAAGAGAGTTGAAGGCCATGCTTGAAGGTAAGTTTGGTGCGGCCTCCGAAAAAGTGGTAATCGAGCAATTTTTGAGTGGGATAGAGCTTTCTGTTTTTGTGCTTTCGGATGGTAAGGATTATAAAATTCTGCCCTCGGCAAAAGATTATAAAAGGATAGGAGAGGGTGATACCGGCCCCAATACCGGTGGAATGGGTGCTGTGTCGCCTGTCATTTTTGCTGATAAGCAATTTATGGAAAAAGTGGAACAGCGTATCGTTATCCCAACCATGAAAGGTTTGAAAAAGCGTGGTATTGACTATAAAGGATTCATTTTTATTGGCTTGATGAATGTTCAGGGCGATCCTTTTGTAATCGAATATAATGTTCGCCTTGGCGATCCGGAAGCGGAATGCATTTTGCCAAGAATTGAATCAGATTTGCTTGAGCTTTTAATGGCCAGCTGGAAAGGCGAGCTTGGCGGACAAACGCTTGAGACCGACGACAGGCATGCTGTTACGGTTGTAATGGTTTCAGGTGGTTATCCGGGAACTTATAAAAAAGGATTTCCTGTTTCCGGCCTCGATGCAACCAAGGAATGTGTTGTTTTTCATGCCGGAACAAGTATTGATGTTGAAACAGCAGGCGTAAAAACCAGCGGAGGACGTGTGTTTGCGCTTACGGCATTGGATTATGCTATTGAAAGTGCTCGAAAAACAGTTTATAAAAATATCAGTAAAGTGCAGTTTTCGGCTGCATCCTATCGGAAGGACATTGGTGAAGACCTAATAGCCTATAAAAAGTAATATGTTAATCAGGTTTTTCAGATCGAGCTTTGCAGCGCAATATCTGGTAGTGACGATTATCGCCCTGCTGATGTGGCTTCCCTCGCTGATAAATGCTTCTGATCTGCATACTTCATCTGCCGAAGGTGGGTTGTTGTTCAGGCCGCTTGAAGTATGGATTGTGCAGTTTCCTTTTGCGTCAGCACTTTTAGCCCTTATTTTATTGCTTCTACAGGCTTTTTATTTCAACGGTATTTTAGCGGCTAATCTGCT
>JAGYNM010000088.1 GCA_018399335.1 Bacteroidales bacterium
TTAATTACTTTACCCAGTTTTTCGAGCTGCATCACACCTTTCATGCGTGCAAGCGGTTCATGGGTTTCACGGTTTTTTGGTTTGCTGGTAATGCTTTCCAGAATTTCGAGCATGCGACGGGTGCCTTCTCGACAGGGAATACATTTTCCGCAGCTTTCGCGCTGGATAAAATCCATGAAGAATTTGGCCACATCCACCATACAGGTGTCTTCGTCCATCACAACCATTCCTCCCGAACCCATCATGGCACCTACGTTAATCAGATTTTCGTAATCTATCTCAATGTCCAGGTTTACTTCTGTTACGCATCCGCCAGACGGACCTCCCATCTGAACCGCTTTGAATTTTTTGCCATTGGCAATGCCACCGGCTATTTTAAAGATAATATCGCGAACGGTTGTTCCCATCGGGATTTCGACCAAGCCTGTGGTAGCAATTTTTCCGGATAGGGCAAATACTTTAGTGCCTTTGCTGGTGGCAGTGCCCATGCTGTTGAACCAATCAGCGCCTTTATTGACAATGGTAGGAAGGTTCGAGAGCGTTTCAACATTGTTGATAATAGTAGGTTTGCCAAATAATCCGCTCACTGCCGGGAAAGGCGGGCGTGGGCGTGGCATGCCGCGACGACCTTCGATACTGTGGATAAGCGCTGTTTCTTCGCCGCAAACGAATGCGCCTGCACCTTTTTTGATCACAATATCCAAATCGATTCCTGAGCCGAAAATATCTTTACCCAGCAGTCCGTATTCTTTTGCTTGTTTGATGGCTATCACCAAACGTTCGATAGCCAGCGGATATTCGGCCCGGATATACACATAAGCTTTGCTGGCGCCAATGGCATAAGCTGCAAGAGCCATTCCTTCGAGCAGTTTGTGCGGGTCGCCTTCAATAACAGCACGATCCATAAATGCTCCCGGGTCGCCTTCGTCGGCATTGCAAATGAGGTATTTTTGATCGGCCTCGGTAGCCAGGGCAAATTTCCATTTTTTACCTGTTGGAAAGCCTCCGCCGCCACGACCGCGTAATCCGCTTTTTTCGACGTAATCGCAAAGTTCTTCGCGGCTGAAAATTTTCAGGGCGTTCAGATAAGCTTTATAACCATTGCGGGCAATGTATTCTTCGATGCTAACCGGATCGCTTACTCCACAGTTTTCGAGCACCAGGCGCAGCTGAGGTTTAAAGAAGAAATGGTCTTTAAGGGCAGGCACATCAGTCCAGTCAGTTTGGTCTTCCTGTTCGGCAAATTGTCCGAGCACAGGATGTTGCGGGAGTTGTTCTGCAAAAATTCCATCGAGGATGGCAGTAACATCTTTTCCGGTTACCTTTTCGAATGAAAGGCGTTTTTTTCCGGGCAGTTTCACGTCCATGATAGGTTCGGAAGAACACAAGCCGATACAGCCGACGGGAATTACCTGGGCTTCAATATTTTTTTCGGAGAGATAGTTTTTAGCCATCTTGATGGTTTCGGCTGCGCCAGCTCCAAGGCCGCAGGTTCCGGCGCCCACAAAGATTACCGGTTTGTCGTTGTGCTCCTT
Organism: Bacteroidales bacterium; assembly: GCA_018399335.1. Classification (GTDB taxonomy): domain Bacteria; phylum Bacteroidota; class Bacteroidia; order Bacteroidales; family F082; genus UBA5536. Next base: position 1,536 of record JAGYNM010000088.1, read on the forward strand.
TTTTATTACCTGAAGTTTTTTTGCTGTTTCAGGATTGAGTGTGGCTTTTTCGCTCTGTTGCAACACCTGCTCAATTAAAAAATGCTGTTCTGTTTGCATGTTTATTCCTCCCTGTTTCTGTAGTCATCAAAAATTGACTTAATCATATCGGTAGTCACCTTAGCATGAAACTCTCCGTTGATGCTGATTACCGGTGCAAGACCACAGGCTCCGATACAGGCCACTACTTCGAGGCTGAAGAGTTTGTCCTTGGTTGTTTGACCGGTTTTGATCTTCAGCTGCTTCTCTATTTCATCAAGCACAGTAGCCGATCCCAGCACATGACATGCCGTGCCGCGGCATACCTGAACATGATATTTTCCGGGCTGATTGAATCGAAACTGATTGTAAAAGGTTGCTACACCAAAGATTTTACTGGCAGGCATCTTAAGGTATTTGCCTACTTCTATCACAGATTCTTCGGATAAGAAACCGATCTTTTCCTGCACTTGCTGCAGAATGGGAATCAGGCTGTCGCGGCCTGCACCCGGATACTGGTCTAAGATTTCCTGAACAGTGGTTTTCATAGTATATATTTCAATTAAAACTTTCGGGCTTTGGTTGCAGCATTGGTCTGCCACATACTTTCTCTATTGAAACAGGCTTAATTAATGGGATTAGCTGATTTTTGCGTGAGCAAACGTTCCACTTCCGGAAGAACCCTGTTTTTATCAACCGGCTTGCGGATGAATCCATTCACCGGAACCCATACCGAACGGCCATCCTCGGCGCGGTAATCGATGCCGGAGTTTCCAGTTACGATATCACGAATCAGAATAACCTGTAATTCTTTATAGTTAGGATCGTTACGGAATTCGCGCGCCATTGCCTGAACACTGGGTTTGGTGGTCATCAACACTTCTATGGAGGTTTCCATCAGTGTTGGAATACCTGCCAGTTCAGGATTATCAACGAATTCGCGGGCCATTTCGAAACCTTCATAATGTGTTGTCATCATCACATCGAGGATAGCCAGATCTGGTTTTTCCTGTAAAGCTTTTTCCAGGCCTTCTTGTTTGTTGAAGGCAGAAACCACTTCGTATCCCTCGTTGGTAAGGATTTGTTCCAGCATAGTGATCACGTCCATGTCGTCGTCAACTACTAAAATTTTTGCTTTTGCCATTGTACTAATTTTTTTGGGTTTGACTTATTGTTATTTAATTAACAATCACATAGCAAAAGTACTTTAGTTATTAAAGCCAAAACAGGTTTATTGTTACTAATTTCACAATAAAAATTTTGCTGATAAACGCTTAGTTTACCCTGTAATTTTACGCAAATGATCCTGCTAAAAGTGGTATTTGTAAGTATTGTTGACAGGTCAAGCGTTTTTTCACAGACACAATTTGTAGTTTTTAAAGTCATGAAGTGCAGCCTTCGGTTCGTTCATCTACAAAAAAATGTATTTTTGTCTCAAATCCGCGGGATTATGCAACAAGAAGTTGAAAAGGACAATCGCCGACGACTTACAAGTTCTTATATTACCTCAGTTGCCAGTATTATGCTGGTGCTGTTTATGTTAGGGCTTTTAGGCCTTTTGGTTTTGCATGCCCAAAAGTTGTCGGAACACATACGCGAAAATATTGGTTTCGAAATCATTATGAAACCTGAGGTAAAAGAAGGCGAGATTATCAGGCTGCAAAAGATGCTCGACGCAACGCCTTATGTAAAATCTGCTGCCTATATCACCAAAGAAGAGGCCACACGAAGGCTGAGTGCCGATTTGGGCGAAGATTTTATTCAATGGCTGGGCGACGAAGAGAATCCTTTGCTGCCTTCGGTTGATGTGCGTTTCAGAGCTGCCTGGGCCAATAACGACAGCCTCGCTGTGATTGCTGATGAGCTTATGCAACATAGCATTGTAAAAGAAGTGTATTATCAGAAATCGCTTGTCCATCTGATCAACCAAAACGTACGGCGTATTAGTATGGTGTTGTTTTTTCTGAGTCTGCTGCTTCTTATTATTTCGATTGCACTGATAAACAATACGATCCGGCTTTCAATCTATGCCAAGCGTTTTTTGGTGAAGAGTATGCAACTGGTTGGTGCTACCGAAAGTTTTATCCGCAGGCCTTTTGTTTGGAATGGTATTGCACAGGGCTTGATTGGCGCATTTCTTGCGGTGATATCGCTCAATTTGGTGCTTTATGTAGCTGTAAATAACCTCCCTGAGCTGGCATTGCTTCAGGATATGCCAAGTGTAATCCTATTATATGGTGGAATATTTATGTTGGGTATTTTGCTCACCGGAATTTCTACTCATCTGGCAATCAACAAATACCTCCGCAGCAAAACCGATAAGCTTTTTGCCTGATGACGATCGTGAATCTGAGGTTTTTAACACCATTTAAGATGGTGCTAATTGATGTAAGCCTTTACGGTATGACATAATGTTGTATTTTTGACCGTTTTTTCAACCTATTTAATTTTCATTCTGAACAAATTAAGCCATGAAGAAATCAACAATACCAGCCTCAGAAACCAAAACTGATCAGCTATCGAAATCGGAAGCTTTTGCTTTTACACGTGAAAATTACAAATGGGTACTCATTGGTCTTGGGGTGCTGGCCCTCGGTTTTTTGCTGATGATTGGCGGCGGTTCCGACGATCCGGATGTTTACAGTGATAAAATATTCAATTTTCAGCGATGGACACTGGCTCCTATATTAGTATTAGCCGGTTTTGTGATTCAGATTTACGCCATTATGAAGAAACCAAAAGATGAATAACTCCAAACAAACAATGAATGAGCTGGTTTGAAGCATTAATTCTTGGTCTTATCCAAGGACTTACCGAATTTTTACCCGTTAGTAGTAGTGGTCATTTGGAGTTGGGAAAACATTTTTTGGGCGTAAACCCCGAAAATAGTTTGGTTTTTACTGTCGTAGTGCATGGAGCAACCGTTTTGAGTACTATTGTGGTTTTTCGTGCTGATATACTTGAAATCATCAGAGGTATGTTTAAACTGGAATGGAACGCCTCCTGGAAGTTTATACTAACTTTGGTTATTTCAATGATTCCTGTCTTGATAGTCGGCTTGTTTTTTGCTGATTATGTTGAGTCGTTTTTTACCGGAAACATCCGCTTTGTAGGGATGATGCTGCTCGTTACCGCACTGCTGCTCTTTTTGTCGCATTTTAAACAATCGCGTGAACGTGAGATTACCTATCTGGATGGTCTGGTGATTGGTATAGCACAAATGCTTGCTGTTTTGCCCGGAATTTCGCGATCAGGAGCTACGATCAGCACGGGCTTGTTACTTGGCAACAAACGAGAGCTGGTAGCACGTTTTTCTTTTTTGATGGTACTCGTGCCCATTTTGGGAGCTAATCTGCTGGATTTGATGAGTGGCGAAATGAATCAGGAAGGAGGCATTGGTGCATTACCTCTGGCTATCGGTTTCCTCGCTGCTTTTATCTCAGGCCTGCTGGCTTGTAAATGGATGATTGGCATTGTAAAGAAAGGCAAATTACTTTATTTTGCTATTTATTGTTTGATTATTGGTTCAGTAGCTATACTGTTGGGCTAATCAGTTATATTTATTTCATGAATGAAACCCCAGCAAAATTTCATTTCGAAGAGGGAGAAGTGCTACTGATTGATAAGCCGGTAGACTGGACTTCTTTTGATGTGGTTAATTTTATCCGCTCGCTCATCAAACGCTTTCATCAGATTCATAAACTTAAAGTGGGTCATGCCGGCACGCTCGATCCGCTGGCCAGTGGGTTACTTATCCTATGTACCGGAAAAATGACCAAGCGAATTCAGGAATTTCAGGATCAGGATAAAGTATATACCGGCACTTTTTTGCTTGGCAAAACCACACCTTCCTATGATGGCGAAACAGAGCCGGATGCGGAATATCCAACTGATCATATTGATTCAGAAATGATTGAGGCCGTGCGCAAGCAGTTTTTGGGCGAGCAGCAGCAAATGCCTCCCAACTTTTCGGCCATAAAAGTCGATGGCAAAAGGGCTTTCGATTATGCACGAAAGCAACAGGAGGTGAAGCTTAATCCGCGTACTATTTTTATTCATCGTTTGGAGCTGGATAAAAATAATTTCCCCGAAATAGCTTTTGAAACAGCATGCAGCAAAGGCACCTATATCAGAAGTTTGGCCTTCGATTTTGGCAAAGCCCTTAACAGCGGTGCCTATCTTACGAGCCTGAGGCGCACACAGATAGGTGATTTTAATGTGATAAACGCATACACGCCTGAGCAAATGAAAGCACGCATTATTGCTGCCAGTCCTCATCAGCAGGAATCATAAATTTTTAGTCATCCCTAGCATAAACATTCTCAAACACTTGACTTCGGCACGATATTGGGTTACCTTTGCCATCCCATTTTCGAGCCATGCTTATTTCGCCTGAAGATATTTATTAAGAAGGAAGTCGGATTTAATTAATTAAACTAATGAAATTATCGCAATTCAGGTTTAACCTGCCCCAGAATCTTATAGCCAGTTATCCTCCCAAAAATCGTGACGAATCACGTTTGATGGTGCTCAACAGAAAAGACAAGAGCATCGAACACCGAATATTTAAAGATATACTTGAATATTTCAAGGATGGTGATGTATTTGTTTTGAACAACACCAAGGTTTTTCCGGCCAGATTATACGGCGAAAAGGAGAAAACCGGTGCTAAAATCGAAGTGTTTTTATTGCGCGAACTCAACCGCGAAAGTCGCCTTTGGGATGTGCTGGTCGATCCGGCACGTAAGATTCGAATCGGCAACAAACTTTATTTTGGTGAAGATGAATCACTGGTGGCTGAAGTAATCGACAACACCACTTCACGTGGCCGAACCCTGAGGTTTTTGTTTGACGGCCCTTACGAAGAATTCAAAAAAACCATTCAAACCTTAGGTAAAACCCCTTTGCCCAAGATTCACGACCGGGACGTAGAGCCTGAAGATGCCGAGCGTTATCAAACCATTTTTGCCAAGCACGAAGGCGCCATTGCTGCTCCTACCGCAGGCATGCACTTTAGCCGCGAACTGATGAAACGGCTTGAGTTGATTGGTGTTTCCTTTGCCGAGGTTACGCTGCACGCCGGAATGGGTAACTTCAGAAATATTGAGGTAGAAGACCTCACCAAGCATAAAATGGATTCGGAAGAAATGTTTATTACCGAAGACAATGCCATCATTATTAATGATGCCAAAGACCGCAGAAGCAATGTTGTGGCCATTGGAACAACTACCATGAAAGCCCTCGAAACAGCCGTAAACATCAATGGCAGGGTTAAAGAGACAAGCCAGTGGACAAATAAATTTATCTTTCCGCCCTACGAATTTAATCTGGCTGATGCCATGGTTACCAATTTTCACCTGCCCAAATCGCCTATGATGATGCAGGTAGCGGCTTTTGCTGATTACGACTTTCTGATGAAAGCCTACAGAGAAGCCGTAGCCGAGAAATACCGCTTCTTCACTTATGGAGATGCCATGCTTATTTTATAATGTTATCAGAAAAACTAATTTTGAGAGGTCTGCTACAGGCCTCTTTTTTTGTGTTTTGAGGCATAAGGCATGCTTCAATTTCCTATTTTTGCGCCCATGATAAACCAGGAAGATTTTTTCAAAAAAATAACATCCCATGCCAAGGAGTATGGGTTTGTTTTCCCTTCGAGTGAGATTTACGACGGATTAAGTGCTGTGTATGATTACGGCCAAAATGGAGCTGAGCTCAAGAATAATATCCGTCAGTATTGGTGGAAATCGATGGTTCAATACCACGAAAATATTGTAGGCATTGATGCTGCAATTTTTATGCATCCCACTACCTGGAAGGCTTCGGGACATGTGGATGCTTTTAATGATCCCCTGATCGACAACAAGGATTCCAAAAAACGTTATCGTGCCGATGTGCTTGTTGAAGACCATATGGCTAAGATCGAAGGAAAGATCAACAAGGAAATCGAGAAAGCTAAAAAACGTTTTGGTGATACTTTCGACGAAAAACAATACCGGGAAACTAATCCCCGTGTGCTCGATTATCAGCAGCAGATCAATGATATCAGTAAGCGTTTTTATCAATCGCTCGAGAACAACGATCTGGATGATGTCAAAAAGCAAATTGAGGAATTGGGAATTGTTTGTCCAATCTCTGGCTCACGCAACTGGACCGAGGTGCGGCAGTTTAACCTGATGTTTTCGACCAAAATGGGCTCAACAGCCGATGGCGCAAATGAAATTTATTTACGCCCCGAAACGGCACAGGGTATTTTTGCCAACTACCTTAACGTACAAAAAACCGGCCGCATGAAGCTGCCTTTTGGAATAGCCCAAACCGGTAAAGCCTTTCGCAATGAGATTGTTGCACGCCAGTTTATCTTCCGAATGCGCGAGTTCGAACAGATGGAAATGCAGTTTTTTGTGCGCCCGGGCGAAGAGATGAAGTGGTACGAATACTGGAAACAACAACGCATGCAATGGCACTTATCACTTGGCATACCGGCTGAGAAATATCGTTTTCACGATCACGAAAAACTGGCACATTATGCCAATGCTGCTGCTGATATCGAGTTTGATTTTCCGTTTGGATTCAAGGAGCTCGAAGGAATTCATTCCCGCACCGATTTTGATTTGGGCGCTCATCAGAAATTTTCTGGTAAAAAGCTGCAATATTTTGATCCGGAGACTAACGAAAGCTATGTGCCTTATGTGGTTGAAACATCCATTGGTCTCGACCGTATGTTTTTGGCCGTTCTGAGTCATGCCTACACCGAAGAAAAGCTTGATGATGGCAGCGAGCGTGTGGTATTGAAGCTTCCGCCAGTGCTTGCACCCTATAAAGCTGCTATTTTGCCCTTGATGAAAAAAGACGGCCTTCCTGAAAAGGCACGCGAAATACTGGCCGAATTACAAGAGGATTTCATGTGTCATTACGAAGAAAAAGATGCCATTGGAAAACGCTACAGACGACACGATGCTATCGGGACGCCTTATTGCATTACCATTGATCATCAGAGCCTGGAAGATAATACTGTTACGATTCGTGAAAGAGATACAATGCAACAGGAACGGGTGGCAATCACTGATTTGGCCACTATTATCCGGAAAAAAATCAAGCCCGTGAAGTAGGCTTTAATTTTGAAAATAATACCCCATTGTCGTTTTTGGCAGTGGGGTTTTTTGTTATTTATTGTTATAGGCCGTCATCGTCCGTTCAATACCGATAGTAGTAAAACTCAGTACCATTTCTGCGGCTACATCAAGCCGCGGTTCTACAACATCAATTTCGGAAGGCTTCCAGCGTCCCAAAACAAAATCAACCTGACGGCCTTTTGGGAAGTCGTCGCCAATACCAAAACGCAGTCTGGCAAATTCGGATGTGCCAAGGGTTTGGATGATATGATTGAGTCCGTTGTGGCCGGCATCTCCGCCTTTTTTCTTCATGCGCAGCGTGCCAAGTGGCAGGGCAAGATCGTCGACC
>JAGYNM010000089.1 GCA_018399335.1 Bacteroidales bacterium
GTTGGGCGATAATGTATATTTGCGAGAGCCTGACTGGAATACCAAAACAGGAATTATGCGGCGTTACACACATACACGCTCAACCCCCGAAATGCAAGCCTTACTTGCCAACCGAAGCAATTATGCCATTTGGGACGATCACGATTACGGCCCAAATGATGCTGATAAAGGCTTTTTTAACAAACACCTTACGCTTGATGCATTCGAAAATTTCTGGGGAAATCCTACCGTGGGAATTAATAACATTGAAGGAGCTATAACAAGCTTTCAATGGTCTGATCTCGACTTCTTTCTGCTGGACAACCGCTGGTATAAAGATGCAAACGGACTTCAGAAAGAAGATAAAACCATACTGGGTGAAAAACAACTTGAATGGCTATTTAATAATTTGGTTACCAGTGAGGCAAGTTTTAAAATCATTGCCATGGGAGGACAATTTTTGAGTGATGCTGCCCTTTACGAAACCTATTCAGCCAATGGCTTTAATCCTGAGCGCGAAAAAATTATAGCCTTCATTCAAGAGCACCAGATCAAAAATGTAATATTTTTAACCGGAGACGTTCATTTCTCTGAAATCAGTAAGCTGGAAACTCTTGACGGGCCAACAATCTGGGATTTAACTTTCTCCACTATGAGCGCCGGCGCTAACAAAAGAGGACATGAATGGAAAAATTCATATCGTGTTCCGGGAAAAGTTTTTACGGACAGAAACTTCGGTTTGATAAAAGTAACCGGCCCACTACTAGAAAGAAAGCTGGAAGTATTTTGTTACGACAAAAACAACCAGCTTCAGTATGAATTGACTATCCCGAAAGAATAATTCGTGGCTATCTAAACAAGCTTTAATTATATTTTATCGGCCTGCTGCTGGGCTTGTAACATAATGCTATCCGCCTGTTGCTGAGCTTCCTGTTCAAGTTGTGCGGCACGCTGATTAGCTTGTTGCTGGACATTTTCGGCTTGTTTATCAGCTTCTGAGCGTAACTTTTTAGCTGCTTCTTTAGCTGCCATTTCTGCTATCATGCCATTTTTCTTTCCTTCAGCTATGAGATTATTAGCTTGAACTTCTGCCTCATCCCGAATTTTTTTGGCAGCACTGGCACCTTCATCTCTTGTTTTTTGTGCCAAAATAGCTGCCTCTGCTACTAATCTATCAGCTCTGGACTGCGCCTCACTGATAATTTTTGCAGCCTCTTCGCGTGCCTCATCCCGAAGTTTTTCTTTCTCCTCCTCAATTTTTTGATTCACCTGATCAGTAATTTGTTGTTTCAAATTAGCTGCATAATCTTTATAATCAATACTTATCTGTGGATTTGATACAGTTCCAGTCATTTTAGCCTTAATTTGCATTTCATCGTTTTTATCTAAAGACAAAGCATTTCCGGCAAGATCTGATATCCCCTTTTGAATAGATGAACCCAGAATTCCGTAAGGCACTTTGAATAACAGGTCGTAATCCAGGGTTTGATCAAAACCTGTGCTACCCGAAACGACAGCCTCCTGACCTCCCAGTCTAATATCAAATGGTTTTTGATAAACGCGTCCGTTGATAAATTCAAAAGAAATATTTAAACCATCTGTCACCATGCGGTCAAATTGTTCTGTCCCGAGCAGGGAATTCAGTTTTTGCAGGCTATTCAAATTGGATAAGCTAAGCTGACTAGTCTGAAGACGACCTCCACCCTGCATAGTTTCATAAACAGGACTCATCTCCGAATCCAACTGCGTGTTCAGTTCGAATTGCGCAGATAAATTTCCTTGCGCCTGTTGGGCTATTGGGGCTGCTTTTCGTAAAAGCTCAATTGTTTCCCAGGCTTTTGGAATGTCCATTTCAGTAAGCGCAAAATTTAAGTTCACCTGAGGTGATTTATCTGAAATTGCAGTAAATACTCCGCTCATATTAATTTGTCCGTCGAGTGTATTTGCTGAAAATTCATTAAATACAATCTCCTGATTCTCAAAATGTAACTTTGTGTTTATGTCCGTCAATTCGTAAGGTTGATAAATAAGTTTTTCTATTTCAGAATTAAAATCAAACACCAAATTCTCAGGCAGTTCGATCACGGAAGAAGTTGTATCAGTAGCTGTGCTTACAGCTTCATCTTCATCACTTAATAAGGACATTAATTCATCAACATCAAACAGTTGGGAGCGATGATCTAGTCGTCCGACCAATAGGCCATCAGCTAAAAAATAAGCCAGGTAATTTTCAATTCTGCCATTGAGTTGTAAATCGGTTTTACCAAGTTTTAAATCCGTGTTGAGGAGATCAATAAACTGTGGGGAAAGGTTAAGTTGGGCATTCGTAATTGAAATGGGAAGTGAAATCATTGAAGTATCATTGAGTTCAAAATTTTGTAAAACCATGCTTCCGGAGGCATTTACCTGATTGTATCTGCTGTTTTCAACATCAGACATCCTGCCTTTGAGTTTGAAATCAGCTTGCAGTTTTCCTTTGATTTCTGCTCCGTGATCTTCAGGCAATAAAGCTGCCAGTTGCCCAAAATCAAGTACTCCCGAAGAAGAAACATCAAATTGCGGATCTGAAACAGGCGTCTTCAAACTCAAATCCATTCGAAATGGCTGTCCTGCTAGTTCCCAATTAAAGTCAGAAACTTGAATTTCTGCATCATCTGTTTCACCTGTTTTGTTATTCACCGAAGCCTTAAGATTCATTTTTTCGACACTCGATGGCAAATCAGGATAACCAAAAGAGGCATTGTTTACGGCAAGATTCAATCCATAGGCAGGCATTTGTGCACCACTGTAAGTTCCTTTTACAAAGCCATCCAGGTTAAAACTTCCCTTTGCATCAAGCTTATCAAACTCATTGGCATACAAAGCCGGGATAAGAGAAACCAATTGTTTAAAATCAGTTTTTGGTGCATCAAAATTCAAAAGCAAGGTATAACTCTCCGGATTCATGCCCACTGAACCATCAAAATTAACGAGCAAGTCGTTCAGCAACAGCTCATTCTCCTTGAAGGTGTAAATACTATTTGTCAAATCCATCAAAAACATGGCATTAAACCTGGTTTTTACATCTTTTAAATAAGGGAAACCTTCATAAGCCAGATTAAAAGAAGAAGCGGTAAGTTTTGTAGCAAGTGTAGATTTATCCGCGGACAAATCACCCTTCAAACTCATTTCAACTCCTTCAAGACGCGTATAAAAAGCGAGACTTTCATCCAGATATTGCAAAGTACCTTCAGTAATACTTAAGTGTTTAAGTTTTATGTTTAAAGCTTCTTCATCACTTGATTCAGCAGGAGCTGATTCAGTAGAATCAACAGCAACTATATCCCAGTTAGCAAGCCCTTCTTCGTTCACATACAATTTAATATAAGGCCTGAATAAACGCAATTCCTTTATCTCAAAATTACCATTAAAGGCTTGAATCAAATCTATTCTAAAGCTCAGGGCATCGAGTTTAAGCAAAGTGTCTCCCAAAAATTCATTTGCACCTGCAACACTTAACTCGTTTAAATCCAAGGTAAAATCAGGAAATTGCCTGATAAGGCTCAGATCTGCATCAACAAAATCTACTTTTGCTGTAACTTGTTTATTCAACTCCTTTTTAACCATCTCAACGATTTCGCCCTTGAAAAACAAGGGAAGAATCAGTATTAGAGCCAGCACAAAAACAACAACAGCTGTTAAAATCTTTAAAAAACGTTTCATAAGTTTAAATATTTATTGGTTTGTTGACGGAGCAAATGATCCATACAAACGAGGGCAGCCATAGCTTCCACTATTGGGACAGCACGCGGAACCACGGTTACATCATGACGTCCTTTCCCTTCCAAAGATACAGTATTTCCTTTTGAATCAATAGTTTGTTGCTTTTGCATCAGCGTAGCAACCGGCTTAAAGGCAATATTAAAATATACCTCAGAACCATTTGTAATACCTCCCTGGATGCCTCCGGAGAAATTTGTTTTTGTTGACAAAACATTATTATCCTGCACAAAAACATCATTATGAGATTTTCCGGTCATTGATGCGCCGGCAAATCCACTTCCATATTCAAATCCTTTTACAGCATTGATACTCAACATTGCTTTACCCAGATCGGCATGAAACTTATCAAAAACGGGCTCTCCCAAACCCGAAGGCAAACCTGTAACCGAACAGTGAATTATTCCGCCGAGCGTATCGCCCTCAGCTTTCGTTTTTAGAATCAACTCTTCCATTTTTAGGGAGGTTTCCTCATCCGGACAGCGCAGTGCAGAAGCTTCAACTTTATCCAAAGTGATTTCATCAGGAAAACCCGACAATTTCACATTCCCGATTTGGGAAACAAATGCCAAAATCCGGACATTTTTTAGAGCCAGATATTGTTTGGCCACGGCACCTGCAAAAACTCGTGCTGCTGTTTCGCGTGCCGAAGAACGTCCTCCACCACGATAATCCCTGAGGCCATATTTCGATTGCCAGGTAAAATCGGCATGCGAAGGCCGGTAAACATTTTTGATGTGATCATAGTCTGCAGGACGCTGATCATTGTTTCTGATCAGAAAAGCCAACGGAGCTCCGGTGGTCTTGCTTTCAAAAACACCTGAAAGAATCTCGAAGGCGTCCGTTTCCTTTCTGGGTGATGTAAGCCTTGTCTGGCCAGGCTTTCGGCGATCCAACTCAGCCTGAACAGCAGCCAAATCAAGTTTTAATCCAGGAGGGCATCCGTCAATCACACCTCCAATTGCAACGCCATGCGACTCTCCAAAAGTCGTTAACCTGAAAAGCTCACCAAATGAATTGCCTGCCATAATGATGCTGATTTTGTAATATTCGTAATAACTTTGCAATAAGTTGTCACGAATATAGGAAACACTATTGAATAAACAATTAAGTTTGATTTAAGTTCGCAGCAGAGTTTAGCACAAAATTTGATAAAGAATAATAACCAATCGAAAAATTAATGACTGACTACAATGCTTTCAATTTGAATTCTCTAAAAAACATCCTACTATTCCTTTTATTAGCTTTCGGTTTTTCCTGTAGTACAAGTCGATTTTCCGCAGCTGAAAGAAAGCTAATCAAGGAGTCAAATGAGGAAACGGAAATGCGTATAACCTTGGTTACCAACACCGCAGATTCATTGATCCTGCGAAAACAATCCAAGCCCGTCAAAAATCCGGCCAACGCTACCATCAAACATTTGGCAAAACGAATGTATGCCACCGTAAATCATCCCAATCACAAGGGAGTTGGAATTGCAGCACCACAGGTAGGAATAAACAGACAATTAATTCTGGTTCAAAGATTTGACAAATCTGAAAAACCATTTGAAATAATAATTAACCCGGAAATAGTTGCTGAATCTGATTCCTTACACAGCCTCGTTGAAGGATGTCTTTCCATTCCTGTTACCAGAGAAGAAGTAACAAGACCATGGTCGGTAACCGTTACATATCAGGACACTACCGGAAAATCAATAACTGAAAGCGTAAACGGATACACTGCTCGAATTTTTCAGCATGAAATTGATCACCTCAATGGCATACTTTTCACTGACAGATTAGCATTTCCCTAATAAAAATATCTACGATGAAATCAAGTATTTACACAAATGCATTTTTTACAATTCTCTTAATTTTAACTATTGGGCTATTTTCTTGTGAAAAGACAGATAGTAATATCCCTCCCCTTACTACCAGTGAAGTTTCGGCGCTGTTCAAAACCTACACCGTATTTGACACCATGAGTTATTGGGTGTATGAAAACATTCAAAATCAAGCAACCGATTCAATATCAATAACTGACTTTTATACAGAAAGACGCTTTCACTCCCCATTCAATCAAAACCCGGGTTTTTATTATAATGCCTATGAAATCCGATTCCAGAGTGATGAAATAGGTATTACAAGAGGAGAAGTAACCGGAGGATTTTCGACAGATCTCACAGATTCACTTCCCGAAAACTATCGCATTTATTTCGATAATGGAAGGTATTTCAGCATTTTAACACCCCAGTATCCAATTGGAGAGGAACAGCTTTTAGGCATCAATGAAGGAAACTACACCAATGAAGCATTTCATAGCACTTATGAATTAAATGGGAATACCTTTAATAATGTTTTTCAGGTGAGGGTAAAAGATTATCAACAAGCACCCGACACCGTTTTAATGCGCTTTTTTATGGCTAAAAACGTTGGGCTGATCCGATATTTTCGTCAGTCGGAAAACAGAACAGATGACTGGATATTAAGCAGATGGAATGTAAAAGCTGCTCCAGAAAATCCATAAAAAAACCCCGCTCATAAAAGCAGGGATAGTTTTTAGATTTCGAATACTTTATTGCTCAACCAGTATTTTGAGTTTTGATTCTAAAATCTTTAGATCATTTTTTGCTCTGCTGATCTTCTTCTCATATTCTGCCTTCATAATTTCGGCCTGTTTGCTATGAGAGAAGAAGCCAATATTATTTTCCCAGAGTTGAATCTCTTCACGCAACTTATTTACTTTTCCTGACAGGTTGTTACGCTCCCTCCGCATGCGATCGCGCGAATCAGGATCATCTTTCATATTTTCGACCATTCCACGGTATTCAACAGCGGTAAGCTCTGCTTCAGAAATTTTCATGCGATCGAAAAGGTTATCCACAACCTTGCGGTATTGCTGCTGTAGCTGATCTTTTTTCTTGATAGGTACAAAACCAATCTCCATCCACTCGCGCTGAAAGGCTTTTGCAGCATCCAGATTTTCAGATCTGTTTTTCTTCACCTCGAAAGCTTCAATACGGCTGATAAGCTCAAGTTTTTTCTTCAGATTATCTTCTTCATTGGCTTTCATGCCCGTAAAATGCTCGGCTTTGCGTTTAAAAAACGAATCACATGCCGACCGGAATCTTCTCCAAATTTTGTCGGAATGCCGGCGCGGAACAGGTCCTATATCTTTCCATTCCTGCTGAAGCTGCTTCAACCTATTGGTTGTTTTGCGCCAATCGTCAGAATCCTGAATCGATTCGGCTTCCACACAAAGTTCGAGTTTGCGATTGTAGTTTTCAAGTTGCTGATCTTTAATTACAGCAAAATAAGCTTTCTTGCCTTCGAAGAAAGTATCCATCGCAGCCTTGAAACGATTCCAAACCTCATCGTTCATCTTTTTAGGTGCCTGACCAACTGACTTCCAAAGCTTGAACAAATCATTGATTTCATTCGATTTTTTCTGCCAGGCCGACACTGATTCCGGCAGTTCGGCAACCAGTTCTTCTGCTTTCTCGCACAAAGCTACTTTGGTTTCAAAATGAGCCATTTGCTCATCATGAACCTTCGCATAATGCTCTCTTCTGAGGGTATTTATTTTGTCGGTAGCCGTTTTGAAACGCTCCCAAATCTCATCTTTCTTTTCCTGAGGAACCGGCCCAATTTCTTTCCATTCATCATGGTATTTCTGCAACAGCTTGAATGATTTTGTAATAGAAGTTTCAAGCAAAAGCTCCTCAGCCTTTTCACACAACTCTATTTTTGCTTCCAGATTCTTCTTTAGGTCAAGATCGCGCAATTCGCGATTGATTTTCACCTTATCAAAAAACTTCTCAACAAGAAAATGATAATTATTCCAAAGATTGGTTATCTCACCTGCAGGTACCTGGCCAATAGCCTTCCACTTATCCTGAAGGATTTTGAATTCGTCGTAAGTTTTCTTGAGTGTTTCTTCAGAAGCTATAAGCTCCTTAAGCTCATCCAAAATCGTATTTTTTGCCTGTAGATTTTCCTGTTTTTGTTTTTCGAACAATTCATTAAATCTGGCCTTATTCTCTTTATATTTATTGAAAGCCGCTTTGAACCTGATTTCCAATGGATCATCGGAATGTGCATAGGACTCTTTATCGCCACCATCGAGGATAAACTGCTCCATCTCCTTTTCAATATCCTCTTTGTTAAGCTTCAGGAAGTTGACCTTGATAGAAGCCACTTTGCTCTTAATCTGTGGTATTTCCGAATTCTCAACTGTTTCTTCGAGCATTTCAACGAGCTGAAGCTTGTTCAAACTCGAAAAGTCGTGAGCATCATCCTCTTCATCGTCCTCATCATCCAAATGTTGATCAGGTGCGATTAATTGTTGAATCTCACTAACCTCTTTAGGTTTAATGAGTTCAGTAATTTTTTCTTTTACTTGTTCTTTTTCAGGACTTTGATCTTGAATCTCCTGATTGTTTTCCTGTAATTCCTTACCTGTGATCAGTGCGATAATTTTACTTTTTTCCTCTTTGCTGATCAGGTTTTCGACTTTAGTCATAGTTTTCTCCTGTTTTTCAACGTTATTGTTTCCGGCCTTGTTTTCCGGTTGGATTCCATTTTCGCTGGCAGCAGCGTTTTCGGATGAGTGCGATTGTTCTAAATTGTCCATTTTAAATCATTGTTTAAACGAATCAGAAAAACCATCATGATGGCATTCCGTTTAGCGGTTTCAAAATAAGGTTGCAAAAATAGGAATTATTTGACAAAAAAGCTTTTGCATACCTCATGTTCAGTAAGATATTTAATTAAAAAGGAGCAAATTTGCGATGATTTCGGGCGGAATGTGCAAATCGTTCAATTTTCAATCCTTTCAGTAAAAAATCAACGGCTAAGTTATTCCGGTTTTGTTTTTTTAGAAGGTTTTTTATTGACTTCTGTTTCGAAAGTCTCATTTGTTTTCATATCGTTACGCAACATTCCTTTTGTCATTTTTATTCCCAGCTGAACTGAAATTCTTGCCAGTGCATGCGTAGAAATAGGTGCTGTGGCAATAACAAAAGCTATTAAAAGCAGTGATCCAAAAGCGACCCGCCAGCTGGGATGTGCGATAATCAAAGCTATCAAAAATAATATTGTAGCCAGTGATGAGGCTTTTGTAATTGCATGCATCCGCATATAAACATCTGGCAATCTGACGATACCCAACGCAGCCACCAGCGTAAAGAATGACGCAAAAAGCAAGAGAAATGCAACTATTGTATC
>JAGYNM010000009.1 GCA_018399335.1 Bacteroidales bacterium
TTCAACTTGAGTGCCAAACTGATTCAGGTACTCGGCAATCGCTTTGGAGCTACGGATGTCTTGCAGCACTTTTCCGCTTTGTCCTTTTTGTTCAAAGAAATAATGTCCCATCAGGGCAATGATCAAATCGGGTGAAATAAACTTGCCGTTTTCGTCAATAAACATCACCCTGTCAGCATCTCCGTCGAAAATAAGTCCGATATCGCATTGCCGATTGATTACCATTCCTTTTATTTGTTCCTGATTAGCAGGGTTGAGCGGGTTGGGGTCATGGCCGGGAAATTGTCCGTCGGCAATATCATTGATATAAAAAGCTTCTGCACTCAGCAGGTCTTTGATAAAAAGGCTGGCCATGCCATTGCTGCAGTCAACAGCAATACGAAGGTCTTCCAGCGGACTCAGATAGCCTTTTAAAAAGGACAGGTAAGCTGGTTTAAGTTCAACTTTTTGGATAATACCTTTTTTTTCAGCGGGCTGAATTTTTTCGTTTAACACTTTTTTCTCCACCTGATTCAGGCCGTTATCGTAACCAACCGGCAGGGCATTTCGGGCAGAAACCTTTAGCCCGTTATGGCTTTTGGGGTTGTGTGAGGCTGTTATCATCACCGAGGCAGGGAAATCATATCGGGCAGTAGCCCAGTAAATTAAAGGGGTAGTGGTGAATCCAGCGTCTGAAACATCGGCTCCTGCATCGGTAATTCCTTTGCTGAGTGCTTCAAACACCTCATCACTCGAAAGTCTGCAGTCGCGGCCAACTAGAAAATGACTGGCGTTGAGTACTTCCGGGAGGTGAAAACCAATTTTATAGGCCAGTTCGGCATTCCAGTCATTTTCCCATTCTCCGCGAATATCATAGGCCTTGAAAACTTTCATAACTTATTTTTTAATGTTGAGCCTGTCGAGGGCTTGTCTGTAATTTCTTGCATTACGTTCGTGTTCCCGATTGGTGGCTGCAAAAGCATGATAACCGGATAAATCATCCTTGGCGCAGAAAAAATAATAGCGATGATTATCGTAGTTCAGCACCGCATCGATCGATTCGGGCGAAGGAATAGTGATGGGACCGGGGGGCAGACCACCATATTTATAGGTATTGTAAGGTGAGTCGATTAGCTTGTGAACGTCCAGCACACGTCTGATTTCAAAATCACCGGCAGCAAAAACGAGGGTGGGATCAGCCTGCAGCCGCCAATCCGACTTCAGCCGGTTGAGGTAAACACCTGCTATGGTGGATTTTTCATCATTCATTATGGTTTCACGTTCGACGATGGCTGCCAAAGTTGACACTTCTACAGGACTAAGCGGAATAGCTGCTGCCTTTGCTTTGCGTGTTTCGTTCCAAAAACGGTTGTACTCCTGAAACATCCGCGACATAAATTCAGTAGCATCTGTTGTCCAGTAAAACTCGTAACTATTTGGTATAAAGAGCGCCGGGAGTGTGTAGGGGCTAAATCCCATCTGAGCAATATAAGTAGTGTCTTCCATTAAGTGCGCCAGCTCCAGCGAATCGGCTTCGATCTGCCGGGCAATCTTCCCGGCCAGCTGTTGGGGCGTACGCACATTATTAAAGGTAACCATCACAGGGCTTTGAGCGCCGGAACGCAGCAGATTGATCAGCTCGTTATTGTTCATGCCATCCTGAACCAGATAACGCCCGGGCTTTACAAGTTCGGGATATTGCTTGTGTTGGGCGAGCCATTCAAAATTCTTCCTGTGAATGATGATGCCTTTGCTGTAAAGGGTATCCAACACGGTTTGATAATTGGCTCCTGAAGGAATATAAACAGCTGTTTCCTGCTTTTGCACCCATACATTCGGGCTAAAAATAACCTGATAGAGCAAGTAGCCAACGGCCAGACCTATTAGGATTAAAACTGCTATAAAGGTAAACAACACTTTTCGCCATTTACTTTTTTTGCGTACCCGGCTTCCTACGTATTTTACTGTGGTAATAACTCATTTTGCTATAAATTGAAACCTGCGGTCAGGGTTAATTTTTGAAATTCGTATTGTCCTATAAAACCATTTGGTGTTTTGGGCAGGCTTTTGCAAGCCGCACTGGAACGTAACCGGCTCTTTCAAAAACTTTGATGCTGGCCAGGTTGTCTTCACCGATCAAACAGTAAATCTGATTCAGGTGCAAAACCAAAAACATATTTTTCGGCCAGCTGAAGCGCGTTTTGCGCAATATTTTTTCCTCTGAATGCTGCCGTGAGCAAAATCCCGATTCCGATGCGCTCATGAAAGGGATCGAAATCATAAAGGTCGATGCAACCGATTGACTGCTTACTCTCTTTGAGGTCGATCATCATCCTGACTTGCTTCTGGCTGTAAGGGTCGTTGTTATTCATCAGGAACTGCTCAATCTGAAAAGGGAGTAGGGCAATAGTGGTATCGCTCACACGCCAGATCTGCATATCATTTTCCCACTGATAAATCAATGTTGCATCTGCCGGCTCTGCAGCCCTGAGTTGTAGCATGTCGTCCTGAATAAACATCTGTATCTTTTTGCGGCACTAAGATACGAAGATTAGCTGTTTTGGGCGATGTTTTGAAAAAAATGAGAAGAGCAAGGCCATTCAAAATTTATTGGCTTCTAAAATGAAATTTTGCGTAATGCTAAAGAAATAGTCAACAGCAAGTATTCTATTGACTGAAAACATTGCCTAATTTAGATGATAATATCTTTATTAATAACCAGTATTTCAATTCGCTGCGTTATATTTTCGGAGGATAAACACTGCCCTCAAAAACAAATTGTACCGGCCCTCTAAGAAAAATTTGTCCGAAGCCTTTTTTCCTTTTGTTTTAGGTTTACCTGAAGATCTCCGCCTTTTGTTTGATTACAAAATGCTCGTTTTCCGGTTTTTTAAAGCCGCTGCTATGGCTGCCGCCGTTACGCCTGTTCCGCACGAAAGTGTTTCGGCTTCCACTCCACGCTCAAAAGTTCTGAGTTCAAGTAGTGGTTGTTGTCAATAAATTGCATGAAATTTACATTCACGCCCTGCGCTGAAATACTTTTGTTGTCTTCTTTCGGCTCCCCCAGTGAAGCATCCACTGCTGCCAAATTTGTCCTTCAGTCACATAATGTGGAGATCCTGTATCGGCCAGCAAATACAATTCATTACGGGTAAAAGAATTAACGTCTTGCATGCTGATCCTCACATCAAACCGATATTGGTGTTCCGCCAGTACAGTTCCATGATGCAAACCGTCGATGGCTTCAAATTTCCAGTTTTTCCTGCTGCGGTCAGCCATATATTTACCAGCTTACGGCTTCCGTTGCCGCACAGGCTTCCTTCATTGGCCATCTGAGTTGAAATAAGTCAGCCTGAAATCGCTTTCTTCAGCATCGGAAGAATCATCAGCCCGTCGGCACCAATACCCAGATGCCGGTCGCACAACCAGGCGATCAGTTCAGGCTTTGGCTCAATAACACCATCTTGCAGCATGATGAAGTCGTTTCCGGCTCCGTGAAATTTCTGAAAAGGAATGGGTTTATAGCGGTTTCATGTTAAAGAGTTCTTGTGTTAAAACTTCTTAAGCAGTAACTTAGTGGTGCGAAATTTGTGGTAAAAGTAGCAAAATAAAAAGAATTGAAGCGCCTTAACATCAATTAACACGGAACAAGAAACTTTTGAAGAATATCAAGGCGTTTAATAGACCGATTACGGAGCTAAAAACTATAAACAGAACGATATGAAGAAGAATAGCAATCAAATCATGCGAAGTGTTGGCTTCCTGGCAGCAGGAGCTGCACTTATGGCTGGGATTATAGGCATTACGCAAAGTAGTAAGCGCAATCAACAAGCATTTGACCAAATGAAGCAGGAACGACTGTCAGTTCAGCAGGAACGTGTGCAGCCGCGAACGGCTTCCTTTGTTTCTTTTCCACAGGACATTGATTTTGTTGATGCAGCTGAAAAAACAGTGAATTCAGTTGTACATATCCGCACCGAAATCATCAGACGCAGTGCTACTTACGATGATTTCTTCGGTTCCTTGCGCGATTATATCTATGGTAATCCGCATTCGGCACCCAGCCAGCGCAGTCTCGTGGGTTTTGGATCTGGCGTGGTGTTATCTGCTGATGGATATATCGTTACGAACAATCATGTGGTGGAAGGTGCCGATAAAATTGAGGTAACCTTCAATGATAAACGCAAGATGAGTGCTATTATCGTTGGCACAGATCCCAGCACCGACCTGGCTTTGATCAAAGTGGAATCGGACGACCTGGAATACCTTGAGTTTGGAAATTCGGATGAGGTAAAAATTGGTGAATGGGTACTAGCCGTGGGTAATCCCTTTAACCTTACATCAACCGTAACCGCTGGTATCGTGAGTGCGAAGGCCAGAAACATCAATATTCTTGGAAACCGTTCATCTATTGAATCATTTATTCAGACAGATGCGGTAATCAATCGGGGAAACAGTGGAGGAGCCTTGGTGAATAATCAGGGCGAGTTGATCGGAATTAATGCTGCAATAGCTTCACACACTGGTGTATATGAAGGATATAGCTTCGCCATTCCGGCAAATATTGTCCGCAAGGTAGTTGATGACCTGATTCGTTACGGAGAGCCTCAACGAGCCTATATAGGTGTAGAAATCAGAGAGATGACTTCCGAACTGGCCAAAGATCTCGACATGCAATCTATCAAAGGAGTTTATGTAGCTGGAACTATGGAGAATGGTGGTGCTGCCGAAGCCGGAATCAATGCAGGTGATGTGATCCTTGACGTAGATGATGTAGAGGTAAATACGCTTTCGCAATTACTCGAAGTGGTAGGACAGCATCGTCCTGGTGATGAAGTGGTTGTAAGTATTTTCAGGGATGGTAAAATCTATGATTTTGATGTAATGCTTAAAAATCAGGATGGCACAACAGAAGTTAAAAAGCGCGAAGCAGTATTTTTTAGCGAGGCGTTGGGCGTGAGTCTGGAACGTATTGGCACTTCTGATAAAAATAAACTAGGCATCAACAGCGGACTCAAAGTTACCAATGTGGAAGAGGGTATTATGCTTCGCGGCGGAATTAGCAAAGGCTTTGTGATTGTAAGGATCAACGGCCAAATGGTAGATGATGAAGACTCGCTGCAGAGAGCATTGGATAGCAAGAGGGGCAATACCACGCGCGTTGAGGGGATGTATCCCAATGGAATGAAAATAAGTTTTGAATTTTTTGATTAATTTAGAATAATTTTAAATAAATTGCGTTCGGAAAGTGGGAGGCTTTGATTGCTTCCCTTTTTCGACGGTTGTATGGTAGCAAATTTGTAACCAACAAGATCGGGTTCGGTAAACAACCGAACTAAAATCACATTCAGTTGTTATAGTTTTTACACTAAGAAAGGAAAACCATGAGGCAATTAAAAATCACAAAATCAATCACGAACCGTGAAACAGCCTCGTTGGATAAGTACCTCCAGGATATCGGTAAAGAGGAGATGATCACTGCCGAGCAAGAGGTGGAACTGGCTCAGAAGATTCGTGCAGGCGATCAAAAGGCACTTGAAAGGATGGTTAATGCCAACCTCAGGTTTGTGGTGTCGGTTGCCAAGCAGTATCAGAATCAAGGGCTGAGTTTGCCGGATTTAATCAACGAAGGAAACCTGGGTCTGATCAAAGCAGCACGCAGGTTCGACGAAACAAGAGGGTTCAAATTTATTTCATATGCTGTGTGGTGGATTCGTCAATCGATCCTTCAGGCACTGGCTGAGCAGTCGCGTATAATCCGCCTGCCGCTGAATCAGGTAGGTTCGCTTAATAAAGTGCGTAAAGCCTCCTCGAGGCTGGAGCAGGAGTTTGAGCGTCCGCCTTCGTCAGACGAAATTGCAGCCAAGCTTGATCTGCCGCAGCATAAGATAGATTCGGTGCTGAAAATTTCGACCCGTTACATTTCGACCGATGCTCCACTAAAGGAGGATGAGGACATGATGTTTCTGGATTCTTACATTTCTGAGGATGCCATGGATACAGATGAGCCTTTGATGCAGGAATCGCTTGGCAGGGAGATACAGCGTTCGCTGGCCACCCTGAGCGAGAAAGAGCGTGAGGTGCTTAATATGTATTATGGAATCGGTATGAGTCACGGTTTTACACTGGAAGAAATCGGAGCCAAATTTGATCTCACACGCGAACGTGTGCGTCAGATCAAAGAAAAAGCTATCCGACGGCTTAAACATACGGCCCGAAGCCGCTTACTGAAAGCGTATTTAGGTCAGTAATAATATTTTAAACCTGCAAATTGAATTTTGCAGGTTTTTTTATGCAATTTACCGCAATCGTTTGCGGAATAATCTTGTATATTTGCCGCGAAACCATCGACCTGAGCCCCGGATGGAATTGATTGCGCATTTTGGTTTTTGTCGACAGGTTTAAATGGTTCATCAGTAAGTAATTACATTATTAAACAACTGAATTTTTCACCAACTTCTACATAACCAAATTTTATACCATGGAAAAATTTAATAATTCCCTCAGGTCGTGGATTGACAACGAAAAAGCTGCTACTGAGTTTATTGGCGTCGTAAGTAAGCTTTGGTTCGATAAGTCTATTGAGCTGATTTTATTGCGTTCAGTGCTCGTAAATCGTGGATCGGGTAAAGTGCTCAATAAGCACATCAGGGCCGAAACAATTCTAAAAAAGCCTGTAAGGGTGCAGGATTCATTGCTCATTGCCAATGCTATCCTGGAGGAAGACATCGCGCCTGCGCGAATTGATATCGGCAGGCTCAATTCAGAGTGGACCGACGAAAAGGACAATTATCCTTCTGTCAATGCATTTGTACGCGATAAATTACAGGCATTTTTGCAGGCTCCGCCTCGCAGTACCAAAACCCAGGATGTTGTGTTGTATGGTTTTGGTCGTATCGGCCGCTTGCTGGCACGCGAACTTACCCAGTTTGCTGGTAATGGCTCTCACCTTAGGCTGCGGGCTATCGTCACACGCACCAACACCGAAGAAGATATTCACAAACGCGTTTCTCTGTTCAGGAAAGACTCTGTTCACGGCACTTTTGCCGGTGTGGCCAATGAAGACATTGCTAACAATGCCATGATTGTAAACGGACAGATTATCAAGTTTCTGGCAGGCTCAATCGAAGATATGGATTACGAATCCGAAGGTATTCATAACGCCCTGGTGATCGACAATACCGGTGTTTTCAGGGATCGCGATGGTCTCGGAAGGCATTTGAAAACCAAAGTCATTTCAAAGGTCTTGCCCGCGGCTCTGGTAAGGGCGATATTCCAAATGTAGTATATATGGTGTAAATCAGGGCACGCTGGATTTGAATAAAGGAAACAATATTTTCCGGCGGCATCCTGCCACCAATGCCATTATTGCAGGCTCAGGCGGAATTGAGCAGGCTTATGGCATCCAAAAGGACATATCGAAACGATTCACTCTTACACCAACGATCAGGGTACTCGATAACTACCACAAGAAATCACGCAGGGACGTTTCAGCTCCATTAAATATGGTAATCACCGAAACAGGAGCTGGATCAGCAGCCGCCAAGGCCATTCCTTCGCTCAAAGGCAAGCTTACGAGCAATGCCGTGCGCGTTCCAACGCCTAACGTTTCGCTTGCGATTCTAACGCTTGAAGTGAATAAAGCCACAACTGCCGAAGAAGTGAATAAATTGTTTTTAAATGCCTCGCTTAAAGGACATTTGATAGAACAAATCCGTTTCAGCAATTCCACTGAGTTTGTTTCGTCGGATGGTATTGGCGATTCCTGTGCAAGTATTTTTGACAGCCCTGCAACAAAAGTTTCTGACGACGGAAAAACAGTAATTCTCTACCTGTGGTACGATAATGAGTTTGGCTACACCAGTCAGGTAATCCGCCTGGCACGCCATATCGGTCAGGTGAAAAGCTATCGATACTATTAGGATGTAATGATCTGAAATTGTAATCATTGGAATTTTTGCTTCTGTTTTGAATAGAAAAAACAAGGATTACAAAAATTGTTAACAAGGATGTGGATTAATTATCCCATCCTTGTTTTTTGGGACCTAATTAGTTTTAAATTTGCCTGCTGAATCATATAAGTTTAACGCATTTTAAAGCAGGTTTTTAAGCACACCTGGCAGCCGTATTCAGCATGAAAAAAACCAAATACATCTTTGTTACCGGGGGCGTTACCTCCTCTCTGGGGAAAGGAATCATATCCGCTTCACTGGCAAAACTATTGCAGGGCAGGGGGTTTTCCGTTACCATCCAAAAACTTGATCCCTACATCAATGTCGATCCCGGAACACTCAATCCTTACGAGCATGGCGAATGTTATGTGACCGAAGATGGGGCAGAAACCGATCTCGACCTTGGTCATTACGAAAGGTTTTCGAACACACCCACCTCACAGGCAAACAATGTAACCACCGGACGGATTTACCAGACTGTAATAGAAAAGGAACGTAAAGGTGAATTTCTGGGAACTACGGTACAGGTTATTCCGCATATCACTGACGAGATCAAACGTCGCATTCAGCTGCTGGGCGAAACCGGTAGATTTGATTTTGTGATCACTGAAATCGGCGGCACAGTGGGCGATATCGAATCGTTTCCTTTTGTGGAGGCCATCCGTCAGATGCGCTGGGAAATGGGAAAGGATTGTGCGGTAATTCATCTTACGCTGGTTCCTTATTTATCTGCTGCCGGCGAGCTGAAAACCAAGCCTACACAGCATTCCGTAAAGACTATGCTTGAGCAGGGGGTGCAGCCCGATATCATCGTCTGCCGAACAGAGCATCACTTGAATGAGTCTGTTCGCTCAAAAATTGCCCAGTTTTGTAATGTCGAACTTTCTTCGGTAATCGAAAGCATTGATGCCAGATCCATTTATGAAGTTCCTTTGCTGATGCTCGACGAAAAACTGGACGTGGAAGTGTTGCGCAAAACAAATACTGCCATTCCGCAGCATATCGATATCGAAAACTGGAAGAGTTTCCTGAACAAGCTGTTGAATCCAGTAAATACCGTAACTATCGCGCTTGTAGGTAAATATGTAGAACTCAAAGACGCCTATAAATCCATTCACGAATCCCTGATTCACGGAGGTGTTGCCAACGAATGTACCGTAAAAGTGAAGCATGTTCACAGCGAGCATATCGAAGGTAAAAACCTTGATGAGATTTTTCATGATGTTGATGGGGTTTTGGTGGCTCCCGGATTTGGGCCACGCGGAATAGAAGGTAAGATCAGCGCCATCAGGTATGCCCGCGAAAATAATATTCCATTTTTTGGGATTTGTTTGGGTATGCAATGTGCCGTTATAGAATTTTCGCGCAATGTGCTCGGCTACAGAGATGCGCACTCCAGTGAGATGAATCCCGCAACTTCTCATCCTGTGATCGACCTGATGCCCGGACAGAAAAACATTGAAAATATGGGTGGCACAATGCGACTTGGCGCATACAGTTGTCGCCTTGAAGCAGGATCGAAAGCTTTTGAACTTTATGGTGAAATATTAATTTCGGAGCGCCATCGCCATCGTTACGAATTCAATAACGAATACCGTAAGGCTTTCATTGATAACGGAATGCAGCTTTCAGGTATCAATCCTGAGAACGATCTGGTCGAAATCATCGAATTGCCCTCGCATCCCTGGTACGTCGGAGTGCAGTTTCATCCTGAATACAAAAGCACAGTTGCCAAGCCTCACCCGCTTTTCAGGGGCTTTATTGCAGCAGCATTGCAATATCAAAAATCTTCACACAGTTAAAACTGAAAATTAGCTTACAGTCGCAGCTGACTTTTGTCGGCTGCTCTTATTTTTTCTGCTATTTTTGCAGCTCAATAATCATTAGATCGCATGAACAGAGATTCCATTATAGGATTTGTACTTATCGCTGCCATACTTGTTGTTTATTCTTTTTGGATGACGCCATCACAGGAGGAGCTGGATGCCCGGCAGCGTAAAATTGATTCGGTAGCCCAGGTAAGGCAGCAGCAACAACTGCTCAGTTCGGTACGCCTGACCAGGCTTGCCCGCTTGGCCGAAGAGGTGAAACAGCAGCAATCCGGTTCGCGAAGCAGCAGCTGTTTCAGCTGTTTCAGGTGGCGACAGCCTTTACCAATACCAGCAAAACAAGGAAAAATATGGTGCTTTTGCACATGCCACACAAGGTAGAATATGAATTTTATGAGCTTCGAGAAATGAAGTCTGCTTGCCTCCCCATCAACCTTAGGGAGAGTGGTATCTGATTTGAAGCAAGAGCTTAAAAACTACCAAACCTGGGATTCGCTGCCTTTGCACGATTTCGATCCCGAGCAAACAGATTTCAACCTTAGTTTTTTCTCGCGCAACAGAACAATCAATACCAACGAATTATATTTCAGGCCTTATCTAAATGGCAGCCCATTTTCGGGAAATGAAAAGCTTGTAGCTGATGCTGATAGCTTGAATTTTAGCATGCGCCTGATGGTTGATGATGGCTTGGGTCAGCCTGATCCTTCCAAATATATTGCTTTTGATTATGTGATTCGCCCCGGCGATTATATGCTAAGTTATGATGTGCAGCTGGTTGGTATGCAAGATGTTATCGCTTCAAATGCCAGCTTCCTCACCTTGACCTGGGATGCCGATTTGTTGCAGCACGAGAAAAGCGTTGACCGTTTTAATGGATCTACCATCTACTTTAAGCATCATAATGATGATGTGGATTATTTGTCCGAAACGGATGATGATGAAGAAGTGATTCGCACGCGTGTGAAATGGGTTTCGTACAAGCAACGTTTCTTTAGCTCGAGTTTGATTGCCGACAATCATTTTGATAATGCCGAACTTAAAACTTTAACTAAAACAGGAAATACACATCCCCGCTACCTCAAAACGATGAGTACCATTGTTGAGATGCCCTACACCGCCTCTGCAAGCGAAACCATGCCGATGTCGCTCTATTTTGGGCCAAACAGCTATTACGAAATGCGTGCCTACAACCTGGATCTGGAACGTCAGATTCCATTGGGCTGGAGTTTCTTTTTGCTGGCCTGGATCAATATCTATATCGTAATCCCCGTTTTTACTTTCCTGGGCAGCTACGGATGGAATTATGGTATAGTAATTTTGATTTTGACCGTATTGCTTAAGCTAGCGCTTTTCCCGATTGCATACAAAACTTACCTCTCATCGGCCAAGATGCGTGTTTTGAAACCCGAAATTGATGAGATTTCGGCTAAATTTCCCAAGCAGGAAGACGCCATGAAAAAGCAGCAGGCTGTGATGGCACTTTATAAAAAGGCTGGTGCCAATCCTATGTCAGGTTGTATTCCGATGCTGCTGCAAATGCCGATTTTGATTGCGATGTTCCGCTTTTTCCCGTCCAGTATCGAGCTACGACAACAGCCTTTTTTATGGGCAACAGATTTATCGAGCTACGACAGCATCCTGAACCTTCCCTTCGAAATCCCATTTTACGGAGACCATGTGAGTTTGTTTACACTGTTGATGACGGTTTCAACGATTATGTACACCCATGTGAATAATCAGATGATGGGCTCGCAAAGCACACAGCTTCCCGGAATGAAGACAATGATGTACATTATGCCGGTGATGTTTTTGGGGCTTTTCAATGGTTACGCTTCCGGATTGAGTTATTATTATTTCCTCGCCAATATCATCACCTTTGCGCAGATGTATGTGTTCCGTATCAGCATCGACGAGAACAAACTCAGGGCACGTATCGAACAAAACAAAAAGAAACCCGTTAAAAAATCTGGTTTCCAGCGCAGGCTCGAAGAAGCAGCCAAGCAGCGTGGATATAAAATGCCAAAATAGGATGATTCAGCGGACTTATTACGAGCGTATTGGAGCAGAGAAGCTACAGCAATTGATTGCCGGTTTCTATGAAGGAATTAAGGAAGATGAGGTGCTTCGTCCGATGTATCCGGGCGACCTTGAAGCGGCAGAGCGAAGATTATACCTCTTTATGGTACAGTATCTGGGCGGTCCGGCCACCTATTCTGAGCGCAGGGGTCACCCGCGCCTGAGGATGCGTCACGTAAATTTCCCGATCGATGAAGATGCCCGCGATCGCTGGCTCAGGCATATGAAGCGCTCGCTGGATGCCATTGAGCTGGATGAGGAATCAAGGAATTTTTTATGGTCTTATTTCACTCAAACAGCTGATTTTCTTCGAAACAGATAGCTATTTGGAGTCTCCGGTAAAGTAATCTTCCTTTTCGGCGAACAATACATTAAATGTTGTCAAACTGCCGTAAATTCTGGTAATGTATTGCTGCAGGCTCACCTTCTCTTCATCATCCAGCTTCGAGCTGTTGATGCGTTGTTCCATCACCCTGATGCGGTCGCGCACCATCACAATCTTATGAAAGAAAGTTTCTACCGGAATTTCCTTTGGTTTTAACTGACGATCAGCAGGTTGAAGAATCATCATCCCGCCTTTCCATTTGCTGCCCATTGGGACGACTTCCTGCAAATCAGTCCAGCGGCGGAGCAGTTTCACGAAGGTGCGTTCAACCTGCTCAAAGCTCAGCATATCAGTTGAACTGCCTACATAATCAATTACTTCAAGTCCTTCGAAGGATTTTAAAATTGTTTTTGTGCCGTAATCTATAAAGGTGATTTCATAGGAGTCGGAATAGCTTTGAATTACAACGCCTTGTCCGAAAGAAGGATGCTTTACGCGCGATCCGATTCCTAAACTGATATTTTCCATTGGTATACTTTTTTTTTACAAAAATAGCAGAATTATGTTTTCGTTTTCTCTGATTTTTTGCGTTTATCGTGACGTTTATGTTAGTGTTTTTTATTTAGAGAGGTCTTATGTAATGATATTGTTTATTGAAGATTCTGACAGGAGTTTTCTGAATGAAGTGATTTTCTCTCATTATGCCTTCCGCCATATTCCCTTTTTTGGATGGGTCTGATTATTTCGCACGTTTGCGAAGGGGTAAAGAAATAATAAGTAAAACTAACTTCTCTCATATGGAATAATTTCTCACTTATGGAAATTATTTATTAATTGCGAATATTTATATAGCTGTATATTAAACATATAAGGGTTTTATATCATTTGGCATATAAATTGCCAATTAGCAAGTATAAATACTTAATTTTAGCAAATAAGGTTTATTTTTGCTATTATGAAACACCCTAGATGATATGAAAAAACTATTTTTGTTATTATTAGCTATAGGATTAGTTGTACTCACTCAATCCTGTAAAAAGGATAGCGGGGAAGATCCAAATCCGCCAGAAGGAATTGAAGCACTGCAAATTCCAGACGGTTTTTTATTTGAAACCACAAGAGAGATTGAGCTGACGGTTATTTTGCCTGCTTCTGTTTCATTTGAAACATCGGGATATCGTTTTGATGTATATCACCGGTTTACTAGTGAAGGCGAAATGCAACGTTTATTCAGCAGCTTTTTCCTGCAAATGGAAATGTTACAATCAATCTACAAATTCCGTCTTCGGTTACACAACTTTTATGAATACGTTTGCAAGGTAGTCAGCTATTGACTATTGCCGAATCCAGCCAAAAGAAAGGTGGTTTGAAATCCCGATTTCATGATGATTTGGGATTTGATGCGCCCGTGGTTGCTCCCGAAGAGAAATCCTGCAGCCTTAATCACTTCCTCAACACCTACTAAATCGCCTGATATAAGGCATAAAACTGTAGGGTAAATCTCATTCAAAATGGCGATTTTTCTGAGGATGATTTTGGATTGATTACTGACTGTCTCCTATGAATTCAGATGGTAAGTGGTATATTACTTCAACGCTTGGGACAAGTCATGCCCAAGCAGCATCAGCAGGCTGGTGAGTTTTCTCCCATTACCAAAAGCCACCAGGTACGGAGGTGTTACTCAGCTAATTCCTGCTAGTGCAGGTGACTTAATAACATTGAGTAGTCAGATACGGATCACAGGTAACAACAACAATACAAGCTGGTTGTTTGATTCCCCGCAATGCATCAGGACAATCGATTGGTTTTACAGCATTGAAACCGGGTAATAACAATGCTTTTAACAATCGCACACTTGCTGCTACAATGCCTTTTGGAACTACACATGTTCAGGTTTTACTGTGGAATCATATTTATGGTGGAGCCATTATTTGATGTTCATGTTTTTGTAACGGGACCGGTAACCGATTCTGATGGTGATGGTGGATGATGATTTGGATGATTATCCAAACGATCCTGATCGGGCGACTGACGTTTATTATCTAATATCGATGAGTCCCGGAACACTGGCTTTCGAAGATTTATGGCCAGGAAAAGGAGATTACGACTTCAATGATTTAGTGCTGGACTATCGTTTCAAACAAGTGCTCAATGGATCTAACGAACTCGTGGAGTTTTTATGGACTATAGCGTAAGAGCCATTGGGCAGAGCTCGAAAATGGCTTTGGTATTGCCATTCCCGGGACCACCCCAATCAATAGCTTCGGTTAGCAGACAGGTCTTTACTGAGAATTATGTCAATATTGAGGCAAATGGTGCAGAAGCCGGTCAATCGGAAGCAGTGATTATTTTATTCGATAATGCGTTTTCAATGATTGGCACTGCATCGGGAGGATTTGGTATAAACACCAGTCAGATCTCCGCCACATCGGGCCACAATAGTTTCAGCTTTCAGTGGAATTTGCTAATCCGGTATCCATTCAACAAGCCGGTTTCGCTCCATAATCCATTTTTGATAGTTGTGCATAAAGATCGTGGACGAGAGGTGCATCTTCAGGAAGCCACCTACGGACTTGCATAGTCCTGAGTGGTTAGGTCAATGGTTTGATGATTCCAATCAGCTACAGGAAAGTATTATCGGTCCTTAATCTTACTGCCTTGGTATCGACCTGCCCGTGCAATTTGAGTACCCTATTGAAAAAGTCGAGATCACTGATGCCTACCTCAACTTTGGTCTATGGGCCGAAAGTGGTGGTATCTCATTTGAAGACATGGTATACAAACGGGGTGGTTATCTGGGATGGTTGATATTTACTCATCATTAAGATAATCAGATAGTTATTGATTAATTTAAATGTTTTTAAACTGCACACCATGATTAGGGCGCAGTTTCTTATTTTGGGAAAAATTATCCCAAAATAGTAAAATCTAATAAAAATTGAAAAATTATTGAAATCATAAATAATTCTTTAATATGATAAGTTGGATATATAGATTTTGGAGCGATTTTTTGTTGACATATGACCATAAGTAGTTCTATCTATATTATAGAAACGGATTTTTAGCTCTAAATCAATCACAATTGCTTCTAAAATCCTGACTATAACACATTGAATGAAATAAAAATATAGCAGCCATGAATAAACAATATGTTATATAGACTGCCCAAGAAAATATTTATCGTTGACATTACTTATAATGTAGCAAAT
The DNA here is from genome assembly GCA_018399335.1 of Bacteroidales bacterium. Lineage (GTDB taxonomy): Bacteria > Bacteroidota > Bacteroidia > Bacteroidales > F082 > UBA5536. Next base: position 15,371 of record JAGYNM010000009.1, read on the forward strand.
GCAACATTATCACTGCCGTAAGGGCTGAAACCAACAAAGAAGATCCACTTTTAGATAGAGGCATTTCCTGAGTCAGATGCCTGACGATATCATAATTTGAGAATAGGACTCGATCCGGCGAAAGTTCTCAGATTAGGTGCACAATCTGAGGTTTATGGATTACGTTTATCTATTGGATACTACCATCGTCTATTCCTTAAAATAACCTGAAAATCATACCTATTCATACGATGGGAATTAAATATGATCATCTATTTGCAAAAGCGATTTGTGAACGATGACTGGGTAACGATGCATTCGAAAGCATTGATTATAATGATATCAGCCAGCCTATACTATCAACATCCAAATACTGGAACGGTTCGACCTTGTAAAACGTGACGAACTGCTTTTACCTATGATGAGTCAAACTTGTTGGCAGAAGACTGACAAGTGTGTGGGTTGGTGATTGGGAAAACGAATGCGAATAACTTATTCCAGAGTATCCTAATGGAATGGAGGCTGCCAGGTTAGTTGAAACATGGGATGGTACTGATTGGGAAAATCAAAGTAATCAAATCATTATTCGCAATGACCAAGGGTACTATAGAAGAAATTACGTATCAGGTTTGGCAAATCGATGGTTGGGAAAACACTTTTAAAATTCAAAATGTGCTTTTGAGTGAAACCTTGATTGACTCATCTTATGCCAAAACCTTTGAAGAGGGCAGTTGGATTGACCTTTATGTTGAAGCATATGAATATAATACGCAGAATTGGCTGGATAATGTAACAGGAAGCTTTTGGATTGAAGGTTCCTGGGTAAATGATTTTTTGCTAGTACACCTATAATATGCAGCGGACCCAAGTTGATGTTGGCATCACTTAAAGATTTAGAAAATAGTAGGTGGTTGAACACTACAAGGTCGACTTATTACTACAATAGTGGAATAGATACCAATCGATTATCGAAGAAACATGGGACGGAAACCAATGGGTAAATGCATACGATAACTATAGCTTTGATGCTAATGGCAATGCGCTCGAAGGCGAAATTTATCAATGGGTCGATGGTGGATGGTTATCCGTTCGAGGACAAACCCCGTGTCATGACTTACAATTACAGTTTTGGAGCAACCCTTTTTTGGATTCCTAGTGGAAGCAGCCTACCGATCAGTTTAGTTGGTGAAGCAAACTTCCGACGGTGCGCAGGATGACCTTCTGAAGCTATGGCCAAATCCGGTTTCAGATGTTATTCACCTTCACATTGATAACCTTGGCGAAGCCGCTAGTGTAGCCATTTATGATTTGGCTGGTAAAATGGTGCTTGAAATCAAACAAGCTTATAAAGTTGGAAATGAAATTAACCTTCAATGTTGCAGATTTAGAGCCTGGTCTTGCTTTATATGTGCAGACCAGAGGGCAACAACTCAAAATAAGTTATTAAACTTTGTAATCAGAGGAGCCAAAAAATCCCGAGAAATAATCACTTAAACTTTACAATTATGAAAAGGAGATCTATTCTCTATTAGCTTATTTCTTACTAGATTGTTCCTGATAGGACAACAAACATTCTTTCAAAATCCGGATCCAGAGGTTGCTGTGATTCAACCGGATAAGAAAAATATCGAATGGGTGATCCGGAGAAACCTACCTGATTTCCTGGACGGATAACTTTGTTAATACTGTAGATGTCTACTTGGTGAGCCTATTTAACAAATCCTGCTGGTGTAGGAGCATTCTGATAGATGAAGAAATAGAAGGTTCAACCTACGCATGGTTTATAGATCCAGATGATTTTGATGAAGGAACTCAATACAAGTCGGGGTGCAAAGTTCTGTTAGCAATCTTTGAAGATGATAGCAGATGGGGAATTCTCTTTGGTAACCAAGTGCCAGCAATGCCTACCATTAAGGTTGGCTCAACCAATAAAAATATTGGTTAAGGTTGGGGGTAATGAATACCTGATCTCCTGGACGGATAATATTGAAGATCCAATGAATATTTATCTTGTTTATGATGATACATATAATCCAGGTAATGAAGCCACTTGGTCTGAAATTGAAACAGCAGTAGAAGGCTCTACCTATAGTTGGACAATTCCTGCAAATACTGAACTACGTGGAAGATTGCAGGATGTGGTTACAGATGAAAATCGGGAAGAAAAAGATCACGAGCAATCAACTTTCGAGTATTGTTGAAAGTGGTGGAGACAATTACTGACAGCCTAACGTAAAAAACATTGAATGGATTTATGGCAATGAATGCCTTATCGGTTAGATAGGACAACAACAGGTACATTCGATCTGTATTTGATTAAGGATTATTCTGACTGGCATGATAATGTTTATCAATGACTATTAATGCTGCTCACCTGATCGAAATTGAAACAGATGTTGAAGGAACTACCTACAGCTGGGAAATTGATGGTCTGCGGCTATCAAGCACTTATTCCTGGTATTAGATTTCGGGATTATGGTCAGGGCTACAGATAGCGATATCTATGATATATATAAGATTTCTTATTGTAACCTCTTGGTTTTATTCAGGTAGAGCAGCCTAATTAAAAGAAGCTATTTCATGGTTTTAGTTTGATTCTGTGCGATCTTTAACAACAGATGTCACTAGTTGGACATGATATTATTTGGTAAAAGATGAAGATTATGATGAAACCGACCCATCAACATGGGAGTTGGTGAAGATGATGTTCCTGGAACAACTTACACCTGGAAATTGATCCAACTCTTAGAACCACGTGATGATTACCGTTTTAATTACAACACCTGATGCACCTGATTATACCGTAAGGATATTAGCAACAAAACTTTCAGTTTAGTTGAATATGATAGTGAAATTACAATTATTCAACCTAATGCTCAAGTGGTATTGAGTGGGTAATTGGAAACGAATACCTCATTTCTTGGACAGATAATGTAGATGCTTCAGTTGATATTGAATTGATAAGCGAAGATCCTATCATTCTTGCATCTGACAATGCAAGTAATAGTCATTATACTGATGGCCTAGATGATGGAGATAATGGTGGTTTTTGGTTTTGAGGAATGGAAATAAGCACTGTAACCGTTGCTTTGGCGGAACTGCAATAACAATGGTGGCTGATCCTTCTACTGGAGGTATAAATAATATGACTAATCCTTCTTTCGGAATAATTGGTTATGGAGACCCTATAGACGTTAGGAATACTATTCTCGCAAGACGTGAGTTTGTAAGTGCGGTGGAACCTGAGCAAGCTTTATCATTTGATTGGGCGGTTAGATATTATAATGGAGAAAAAGGATTTAGATTGACTGGTGGGGCTACGGTATTAATTGAAGTAAGCATTACCAACAATGATGATATTAAGTACTCGATGCAAATACCGACGTGATGTTTGATCAGCCTGGCATTATTAATGAATCCTATCATTTGGTACACTCTAGATAATAAATTAAGAGTTTATGGTGAAAGCCAATGGCAAATGAAGATTTTGAACAGACTTTTGATATTTCAACTTTCGTCTCCAGATGCGATAGGTTTTTCTCTTTTGGACATTCTGATAATCAGTATATCAATAGGGTTAATTGGTTTAACAATTTACAAATCCATACCATGAAAGCCGATATAGCAACAGATGTGAGGATCAACTTATAATGGCTGGAACACTGCTGGCCTCCAGTTGGTTCACATAAAATCCGTGTATTTAAGGTGAAATAGAAAGATTTTAATGTATGAACTTTGATCTGGTTCTTTCGGTGGTGGTGATTTAGATTTCAACCAGCCTTCAGCAGGAGACGTTTGGTATAAAGGTGTTGCTTATTGGATTATCTGGGAAGATGATATCATGGAACCACTTGATATTTATCTGAAAAATGTAGCGGGAACGGTAAGCAGAACAATTGTTGCAGTTTTGAAGGCAGCATGATCGATTGTGGTTCCAGCTTGAATAATACAGTTCCAACAGGAGTTGATTATTATATCGAGATAGTTAGTACGCTTGATCCTGATATGGTATTTGTGAGTGGTATTTTTGAAATAGCTAGATTTCAAGTTATGGCAGGTATCTTCCCAATCCGGCTTCTAAATCTTCAACGTATACAGTTTGATGAGCGCTTGATGGCATCTTTGATTCTTAACAATCTTTGATCGTTTTAACAACAGAATGTTGGAAACACGTCTTGATACTGCTACTAAGCAACATCGTATCAAGCTTTACAGCATTACACTGCCCGAAGGACTTACTTCGTTCAGATGGTAAGTGGCGATAAGACTATTACCAAGAAAATCGTCGTAAAACACTAAGCAAACGTTTCATAATTGGCAAAAAAAGACGGCTTCCGATTCGGGGCAAATCTTTTTGGCTGTCAACAAGTCAAATTCCTGTAACTTTGCCAGCTGCATGGGATACCTGAAATCAAATTATTTGTTTGAATCCATTCAACCGGAAGCACTTTACCGCTTCTGAGCGACCTGTTGTGATTGGTGATCCCAGCTTATACGTTATCCATCATTGGCGCTTTGATCAGGCTGTCGGATAATCTGGGTGCGAAGGATTTGTTTTTCTGGTGATGAACCGGTAAAGCATATAACAAAGATTCGCAAGAACTGCTTTGCCAGCAGTCACGGCAATTTTGAACTGGGCTTTTAGCCAGGAAGCGGAAATTCGAAGTGGTGGCGCCTTCAACGTGTTGTCGCCCGCGAAACGCTTTATCAAGCCAAAGTCTTTTTGAAGTTGAACTGCCCGAAAATCTGTTTTTGAGGTAGGCAACAAGCACTTTGGGATGAGTGAATCCTTGCTGGCTCAGGCCAGTTGGTGGTTTATATTCCAGTGCCAAAGGCCTCACCCGTTCGCTCAACGTAAGCCATGCCTACAGTGCTCTTTTTTGAGTGGCTCAGGCAGATGCAGCATAAATACAGAAATCAACTTACAAATGAAGTATAAACACCTCTTTCGACCTGGATCGCACCCTTTGGGATTTCGACCAGAGTGCCAGAGCAAACTTGCTACTTTATGAAAAGTATGCACTAAGACAAAGGAATTCCTGATCTGACATTTTCCAAGACTTACAACAAGCATAACGACTTGCTTTAGAATCGTATCGTAATGTGGTGAAAAAATCCACACGCGATTTGCGGTTTATCCATACACTTGAGAGTTTTGGAATTAAGGATCAGAACACTGTTACCTTATCAAGAAGACACCTCTACTATGCTACGAACCGTGCATCTTTCGGATACCGTGGAAGTGGTAAAAGCGCTGTTCCCTCATTTGAGCACACTTGATCACTATGATTTGAAAGTGCAGCATATTAAAATCAAACGGCCGGTTTGGAACCGTATTTAAGAAAGTGATTGCTTCAGAAGCTGCCAAGAAAGCGTAAAAAGCCTGATCCAATGATATTTGATTATCTACTCTTCAGCAGGCAGGAGCCGATATAAAGGGAGAGTTTGATGATGGGCGACGATTTGGAAGTAGATATTTTAGGAGCACAAAACTTTGGTATGGATCAGCTTTATTTTAATCCGGAGGCCTTGCCACACAATGAACAGCCAAGCTATGAAATCAGGCAGCTGAAAGAAATTGTCAGGCTTTTGCTGTAAAATTCCAGAAGGATTGTCTCATCAGGCATTCAACCTCTTGAGGCTGGCGATACTGGTTTTGAGGGCACGCACTTTTTGACCTATTTTCACATGAACTGTAGCATCGGCAGGAAGAAGAAAGTCAACCCTTGAACCAAAACGAATAATTCCAAATTCCTTTCCCGGCACTGCATCATCGCCTTTGGCTGCATAACTGATAATCCTTCGGGCCATCATACCGGCAATCTGTCTCATGAGCACTTCCTGCCCGTCCTCAGCACGCACCACAACGGTATTACGCTCGTTTTCAGTGGATGATTTGGGATGATATGCCACCAGAAATTTTCCGGGATGGTATTTTGTATAACTCACCTCGCCGGCTATCGGATACCAGTTTACATGCACGTTGAAGGGCGACATAAAGACCGAAACCTGAATGCGTTTTTCCTTGAAATATTCGGGCTCGTCAACCTCTTCAATAGCAACCACTGTGCCATCAGCAGCGGCAATCACCTGGTTGATGTCAGTTATATTGACCTTACGATGTGGCACCCTGAAAAAGGCAAAAGTCCAGCTCATCCATCCCAGCAAGGCTGCATACAAAATGTAATGATACCATTGCTGCTGAGTAGCAAACACGTTGATAACACTTACGATTAAACCAATAATCAGCAGTGTGATGAAAATAATTTTATAACCTTCGCGATGGATATGCATCAGTAGATGAGTATTAAATAGACAAAAACAAAAGGAACGGCATAAAAAGTCGCATCAAAGCGATCGAGAATTCCCCCATGACCAGGGATGATTTTTCCGGAATCTTTAACGCCTGCTTGTCGTTTGATCATGGATTCGATCAGATCGCCCAGACTTCCGGAAATTACAACCAAAATAGCAATTCCAGCGGCTTTTCCGGCTGGGATAAGTCCGGTAAATTCACTGAAAAGTAAGGCGGAGATTAGCGTAAAAACCAGACCTCCAATACTTCCTTCCCAGCTTTTTTTCGGAGAAATACGTTCGAATAAACGGTGCTTGCCAAATTTTATACCGACGAGGTAAGCAAAAATATCATTAAGCCAGACCAAAATTATAACGGATAACAGCAAGTACGAACCTGCAATGTCTCCCAGAAGAGCATCGCTGTAAAAAAATAGCATCAGTCCGCTGGGCAGGGCTACCAAAAAGAATGTAGGCCAGTACATGCCTGCCAGATCCGTAAAAGTGTATTGCTTGCTAAACAGCGCATGCAGGAATGGAAACAGCAGTATGATAATTGAAAGGGTCAGGAATTTAATTGGGAGCAATTGAAGGGCAACAGCTGCTAGGAGACCGAAAAGCAATACAGGAACGGATATCATCAGCAAACTATCGCGGAAGCCTGGTTTAGCATTTATTCGGAGGCGAATCATTTCGTCGGTGCCAAAACCAACTACTAAAACGAGTAAAGCCGCCAGCAGCCATTTATCGGTTAAGATGCTGCCAGCAACCACTAGTGCAAACACGAGACCGTAAACCGTACGGATGATTAAATCTTTCATGCCAGTTGCATCTTTTCTGCCGCTTTCACGTCTATGACAAAGTTACACTATTTTTCAGAAAAACAGTATTTTCCATAGCTAAAAGCTTAAGGTAATGGTAGAAGTAATTCAGGTTTAAATATCATCGATCAAAAAAACGACCAGCTCTTTTGGTCCGTGAGCACCCATTACCAGGGTTTTTTCAATATCTGCTGTGCGGCTAGGGCCGGTGACAAACACTATTTGAGGGGGCAACACTTCAGGATAAGTCTGTTTTATTTCCTGGATTGCCGTTTTTAAATTAGGAACCACTTGCGAAGCATAAGCCATTATCAGTTGTATTTCGGGGAAGGCAATCGACATGCGACTCCCTGCTTTTTGATCTGACAGCACAACAGTTCCACTTTGAGCAACCAAACTTTCGCAATCAGAAAGCCCAACCAATTGCTTGGTGTCTTGAGGAGGGTTTTCGTCGAAACTCATTTCGCCAGCCCGCAAAACCTGCTTCACTTTGCTGCTTTGTGTCCAAAGTGTGTTCCATTCCCGCTCTAGCATCAGCGTTTGCAGATATTCCAGAAACTGATGCTCATTTTCACAATAAACAAATTGTCCGCCTGCCTGAAGCAATTCCTTTGCAAAAGCTACTTCCAGTCCATCGCTATCTTTCACAGGCTTAAGCACAGGACTAATAAGATCAGTTTCGGGATAAGGCAGCGCAGTTTTTTCAATCAGTGCATTTCTGATTTTTGTCAGGATTTGCTCGCGTGAAGTGCTTTCTTTCATACTATTGCCGGATAGAATGTTTGTAGTCTGCTATTTTGGCGTAGGGATTTCTTCCTTTTTTTCCTGATCATCAGTATCTTGCGATTGATCTTTCTTCTCGTTGCCGGCAGGGGAGTTAGAAGTCACAGTTTCTTTATCCTCAGTCTTTTCAGTTTGTGCTTCAACTGGATGATCAGGTTTAACTTCTGCTTCAGGTTTTTTTCGTTCAGGCATTTCTTCTTTAATCCAGGGGCGTTTCCCAAAGATATTTTCAAGATCTTCACCAAAAATGACTTCTTTTTCAAGGAGTTTTTCGGCCAGATGGGTAAGCCCGTCTTTGTGATCCCGCAAAATTTGCAAAGCCCTTTGATAAGCTCTTTCGACCATATCGCTGATTTCGCTGTCGATTACCTGATTGGTTTTTTCGCTGAAAGGCTTATTGAAAGCGTATTCCTGTTGTCCGGTAGAGTCGTAAAAACTAACATTACCAATTTTTTTACTCAAACCGTAATAGGTCACCATGGCATAAGCCTGCTTGGTTACTTTTTCGAGATCACTCAGGGCACCTGTTGAGATCTGACCAAAAATAACCTCTTCGGCTGCTCTGCCACCGAGGGCTGCGGTCATTTCGTCGAACATCTGATCGTAGGTTGTGATCTGTCGTTCTTCGGGAAGGTACCAGGCAGCGCCAAGCGATTTTCCGCGGGGAACAATGGTAACTTTCACCAGCGGATGAGCATGTTCGAGCAGCCAGCTTACAGAAGCGTGTCCTGCTTCATGGAAAGCAACAACTTTCTTCTCGGAAGGAGAGATGATTTTATTTTTCTTTTCCAGTCCGCCAATGATTCTGTCGATGGCGTCCATAAAATCTTGTTTATTGATCGACTCACGATCGCGGCGTGCGGCAATCAAAGCTGCTTCATTACACACATTGGCAATGTCGGCGCCTGAAAATCCGGGTGTTTGTTTGGCCAGAAAAACATTATCCACATTTGAATCCAGCTTTAGCGGACGCATATGAACTTCAAAAATCTCTTTACGGCCTTCCAGATCAGGTAGTTCCACATAAATCTGACGGTCGAAGCGACCTGCGCGCATCAAAGCCCTGTCGAGTATATCGGCTCGGTTTGTTGCAGCTAAAACGATTACTCCGGAATTAGTTCCAAAGCCATCCATTTCTGTAAGCAACTGGTTCAAAGTGTTTTCGCGTTCGTCGTTTGCGCCGGTGGCGGGGTTTTTGCCTCTGGCACGGCCAATGGCATCAATTTCGTCGATGAAAATAATACAAGGTGATTTTTCTTTGGCCTGCTTAAAGAGATCGCGCACACGCGATGCCCCAACTCCAACAAACATTTCAACGAAATCGGATCCTGAAATACTGTAAAAAGGCACATGCGCTTCGCCTGCTACCGATTTGGCCAGCAAGGTTTTACCTGTTCCGGGAGGGCCAACCAACAGCACACCTTTCGGAATTTTGCCACCAAGTTTGGTGTATTTATCCGGGGTACGAAGGAAATCTACGATCTCCATAATTTCCACTTTGGCTTCTTCCAGACCTGCAACGTCTTTAAAAGTAACGTTTACGTTTGTATTCTTATCAAAAAGCTGTGCTTTTGATTTGCCAATATTGAAGATCTGACCGCCGGCTCCTCCGCCTCCGCGGCTCATCATACGCATGATAAAGAACCACACGCCAATAAGTAAGGCGATAGGCAGAATCCAGCCTAAAATTTCGCCTCCCCAGTTGCGACGGTTTACATTGTTGATGTAAACAGGATCTGTCTGGCCTTCCTGGGCTTCCATGATGTCTTTTTCAAAACCTTCGATGGAACCGATGCGATAAACATAATCCGCTGTGCCGCCTCCCAAACTTTCGGACATTCCGCCGCCTTGTCCGTCAGGAAAATGCTTTTGTCGCGCGTCATCCGTGAGGTAGACCTCTGCAATTTCGCGATTGACCAGGTCAATTTTAGATACTTCTTTATCCTGAAGCATCTGCAGCAACTCGCCTTTGTTGAGGTCTTTAGCACCTGTGTCCCAGTTCAAAAACTGTAAGCCAATAAAAACCACTGCCAACAATCCATAAACCCAGTAAAAATTGAATTTAGGTTTATTGTCGCCGGGTTTTGGGGCTTTATTTTTGTTTTCGTTTTGTGTTTCTTTCATTTTTGCTTTCTGAAATAAAAATCTTAGTCCTCATCGGAATAGGTAACAACCTTTGCATCAGCCCATAAGGATTCGAGCTGGTAAAAATTACGTGTATTATCGAGGAAAACGTGTACCACCACATCAACGTAGTCTATCAAAATCCATTCCGAATTTTCGAAACCTTCTTTGTTATATGCAATGGCACCACATTCTTTTTTTACATTTTCCAAAATCTTATCTGCAATGGCATCCACTTGTGTGTGTGAACTGCCATGGCAAATTAAAAAATAATCGGTTACAGCACTGCCGATTTTTTTGAGGTCTAATGCCACGATATCTTTTCCTTTGCCTTCCTGCATTGTCTTTACAGCTACTTCAAGGATGTTTTCGGCCTTATCTGACTGATGTCTGATTCTCATGAATGGGTAAATTTTAAATAAACAACAAAATTAGGCTTTTTTGGTTTAACTGCCTTCAGCTCTTTTTACCACAAACTGTAATAGCAGGGTTGATTTTAAAAGCATAATTTTGTCCTGAAATCACAATTCGTAATGAAGCAAGAAGTTTTTCAGGAGTTTAACCTCAACTTTTTAAAGTCTGTTGATTCCACAAATCTTTGGATGCAGGACAGGATTAATCAGCAGAAAACCATAGCAAATCAGGTTCTATGTGCTGAATACCAGACTGGTGGACGTGGTATGGGCGAAAACAGATGGCATAGTGAAGAAGGACAAAACTTATTGTTCAGCATTGGAATGGACGCATCTTTTATTCCGGCCTCAGAGCAGTTTTTGATTACCCAAATGATTGCGCTGGCAATTGTTGACGAATTGTCAGACCGGATCGATCCAACAAAGATTAGTATTAAGTGGCCAAACGACATTTTTTTTGAAGAAAAAAAGTTGGGTGGAATTCTGATATCCAATACTATTCGTGCTTCTCGTCTGGATCAATCTGTGATTGGGGTGGGTTTAAATATCAACGAGATCAATTTTCCCAAATGGATTCCCAGACCGGTTTCAATGCGTTCGATTCGCAACAAAAACTATGATTCTCTGGATATTTTGAAAGGTATATTGAAGCAATTTTCTTTCAGAATGGATCAGGCTAAAAATTCTGATGATGGCGTATTAGGGATTACACAGGATTACCATCAAAAATTATTTAGGCTTGACGAATGGTACGTTTATGAATTGGACAATTCCCGAATTGAATTGAAAATAAGGGGAATAGGAGAGTTTGGAATGTTAATACTCGAAAATCGCGCAGGCAAAACAATCAGCTGCGATTTTAAAGCTATCCGTTTTTTATTTGATGATGAGCTGTTTTAGAAGCTTTGAACGGCCAGTTTGTCAGCCATAATTTCAACAAGATTTTGCAGAGGACGTTTTGCCATCATGGCCAGCATCGGATTCAGGCTGGCCTGAAGTTGAATTTTGACAAGCGTTTTTGCATCATCTTCTTTGAGGTGAGCCAAAAGCTCAAATTCGAACGGACTTTTGCCCTCCGGAACCAGCCTGATGAGCTTTCCGGGCAGGGACTGTTCTACTTTTAGGCTCAGGCTTGTCATCCCTTTGATGGTGAAGGAACATTTTTGTGCTTCTGCTTTGTAATCAATGATTTGCTCCGGCATCAGCTTTTCCAGGTTGCGCAGATCGTTTAGAAAGTCATAAACTTTTGCTGCAGGAGCATCAATATTTTGCCATTTGCTTTCAAAATCCATACTTTGAGGTGTTTATTGTTGATCGCTCCAGGCTTCCGGGTTGAGGCGCCACTGGATAAGCGATTGCAGATCTTTTTCGGTAATATAGTTGTCTTCGCTGGCTTTGCGTATCAAACTTTCGTAATCGGTAAGGGTGGTAAGTTCGCAGTTTAGATGTTTGAAATTGTCAGCTGCCTTTTGAAGTCCGTAGGTAAAAATCGCCATCATGCCTTTTACTTCCAATCCTTTTTCGCGCAATGCATCAACAGCTTTGAGGCTGCTTCCACCCGTCGAAACAAGGTCTTCGATCACAACAGCCGACTGTCCTTTTTCCACTACACCTTCTACCTGGTTATGCATTCCGTGCGATTTTTTTTCGGAACGTACGTAGGCAAATGGCAATCCAAGTTCTTGAGCAACAAGTGCTCCCTGAGCAATGCCTCCTGTGGCAACACCAACAATGATGTCGGGCTTTTCGTACCTGTCGAGAATAGCTTGCACAAATTGCTGCCGGATGTGTGTTCTGATTTTCGGATAGGAGAGGGTAATCCGGTTGTCGCAATATATTGGGCTCTTTAATCCCGATGCCCAGGTGAATGGCTTCGACGGATTCAGTTTTATCGCTTTGATTTGCAGCAGAAAGCCTGCAAGTATGGCAGCTTCTTCTTCTTTAAAATTCATAAAAAAGGATTTTTGTTGAATACCTGATCGAATTCGTTTTCCACTTTAGAAATTGATTTTTATAGGCTAACTTTGGGGGCTCTATGATTATTGTGTGTCACAAAATCACTTTTGCAAATGTATAAAGTTTTTCACGAAAACAGATGTCTGCATCTTCTGCAAAATGAAACTGCTTTTGAGGAAAAAGCGGCTAACGAAACACAAGCTGATTGGGATGGAAAAATTGCTCAAATCAAGCGATGGCTGAGTGATCCGACTGAACCAGATAATTTGTTTATTCCATTAGCTGGTATAGATCCGATGGATTTCCTGGCAAAAATTTTTCAGTTTAGGCAAGCTGCTGGTGGAATATTGCTGCACGATAATGCAATCATTATAATTGAGCGCAATGGTATCCCTGATTTGCCCAAGGGACATCAGGAAAGTGATGAAAGTATTGAGGAGACTGCTGTTCGGGAAGTTGTTGAAGAAACCGGATTGCAACTGATTAAACTGAAAAATAAACTTGGTGAGAGTTTACATTGTTATTGGTGGAATGACCACTGGGTTTTAAAGCAAACCAGCTGGTATAGCATGGTTTTGGAAGGTGCGTTCGAGCCTGTTCCGCAAAGCGTGGAAGGAATATCTTCCGTTAAAAAACTTCAGGCTCATCAGCTGGATGGTTTTTTGGCGTCAACTTATCGCTCCATCAGGGAAACTTTGGGTACACAAATGTCAGAGCTCTTATCTGACTTTAAATAATCGCAAACGGAAAAGTAATTTTATTGTAGTTTAGCCCTTTAAAAACTCCTTGAGCATGAAGAAAATTGCAGTTTTTCCCGGATCTTTCGATCCCCTTACACTTGGGCATGAGTCATTGGTGCTGAGGGCTTTGCCTTTATTTGACGAGATTATCATTGCCATTGGGATCAATGCCTTGAAAACTTATTTTTTCCCTTTAGAAAAGCGACAGGCCTGGATAGAAAAGGTGTTTAAGGATTATCCAACAATAAAAGTTACTACTTATACCGGCCTAACTGTGGATTACTGCCGGAAAGTGAATGCCCATTATATTTTGCGGGGATTGCGCACTTCTGCCGATTTTGAATTTGAACGTAGTATCGGTCAGGTAAACAAGAAATTGTATCCTGAGATTGAAACAGTTTTTTTACTCACCACTCCTGAGCTTACTGCGATCACATCCAGTGTGATACGTGATGTTGTGCGTAATAATGGAGATGCATCACAGTTTGTGCCCGAAGGAGTTGATCTGACAATATAGTTTGAGCTCAGGCGTTTCTTGTGTTATGATGCAAAAGGTATTTCGACTGATTTTCTTTTTAGTTTTTTTCTTTCAGTTGCTGCTGCTTAGCGCTCAAACGGTTGAAATTACAGGAAACTGTAACCGGCCTGGAGCTTTGATTCGTTTGATTGCCTATTCCGATTTACTGAATATGCATGCTGAAACAAAAGCGCAAACCTATGCAGATGAAAACGGAGCTTTTCAATTGCAGACAAATATTTCGCAGATTGGCGTGTATGAAATAGCTGTTGAATTAGAGCGTGTTATGTTGGTTTTGAAACCTGATTCAAAATATGACTTTACTATTCACTTGGAAACAGAACAGGCTAATTTGTCTTATTTCGACAAAGCACCTCCGGCATTATTGATTAACCAAGCTGATGATGATGGCTTGCAAATTCAGCTGGAAAATATTGACAGACAGGTAAATAACTTCGCTATTGATCATTTTAAGGAGTTATATCAACTGCGGCGTTATCCATTGCTCGACACCCTGGAACAGCAGTTGAAAAGATCTTTATCATCTGGCAATGAGGATTATGTAAAGGAGTATGCCCGTTATAAACTGGCTGCTTTGGAAATGGCTGTGAAGAGGAACGGAGGCAGGCAAATCATTGCTGATTATTTTCAGCATCAACCGATTCGTTATCAAATGGAGCCATACATGAACCTTTTCAAAGAATTGTTTAAGGATTACCTCCTGCATAATCGCACAATCAATACATCAGAGTTGGTAGCGATGCGTGTTGGAGATTATAATAACTGGCGAAATATTTTGCGTAGCGATAGTCTCTTACGTGATGATTCAGCATTGGCCGACCTCATCATCGTCCAATCCCTCAAAGATTTCTATTACAATGCCCGATTTGACAGGCTGGCTGTCAGGGATTATTTGACTTTTCTTGCCAGTGATGCGGCAACGGAACCATTGCGACAAATGGCGAATCACGTTTTGACAGCATTCGACTTTTTGGCAGCAGGGACAGCAGCACCTGATTTTAGTCTCGAAAATGCAGCGCAAGAACAAAAGCAGTTAGCTGATTTTACCGGAACAGCTGTGATGCTGGTTTTTGTTGATAATTCATGTCCGGTTTGCGAGATGTTATTTCAAAATTTGGAAGACATCCAACAAGCCTTCGAAAATAACTTTCAGATTGTTGTAATGGCCTTTGAACGAGAAGCTTATTACGCCAAACACTTGAATGATATGGGATACGAATGGGAAGTTTTAAAAATCAACCCAACTGATATATTGCTGCTCGAAGCCTATAATATTCGAACTTTTCCGGAACTGGTATTCCTCACTGCCGAGGGAAATATTGGCATGGCCCCAATACCTTCCGACGAAATCCCGCTAAAATACCACCTTAATCGGCTAATCAATAAATAATTTAAGGGCGTTTAGCCTATATTTTAAACTGAAATTAAGGCAATAAATTTTTTCGGAGCCAACAAATTAAGTATCGTTTTCACCTATTTAAATTAAACCCGTTAACTTTGCCCTCTGATGATTTGCCTGCGCAATGGAATGATTGTTGCTGGTTGAAATAATTGCAAATAAGATACAATCCAATAATCCTATGTTTGGTTTAATAAAAAAAATGCTCGGCGACAAAGCTACCCGCGATTTGAAAGCCGTCAAACCCTTGCTTGATAAGACTTTAGCTGCCTATAAAATCATTGAGCAACTCGATAATGATAGTTTGCGAGCAAAGACAAACGAGTTTAAACAAAAAATAAAAGATTCCATTGCACCTGAAGTTCAAGAAATTGAATCTTTGAAGCAACAGATAGAAACTACGTTTGACATGGAGTCGGCGGACAAGGAAAAAATTTACGAACAAATCGATAAGCTCGAGAAGCAACAATATGATAAAACCGAAGCGCTTCTTACAGAGATACTTCCCGAAGCTTTTTCAGTAATGAAAGAGACTGCACGCAGGTTTAAGGAAAATGAAATTGTTGAAGTTACCGCGAACGAAATGGATCGTGAGCTGGCGGCAAAGTATGCCCACATCGAGATTAAAGGTGATAAAGCCTTGTATCGAAACAGCTGGGTTGCAGGTGGAAATACCATCACCTGGGATATGGTACATTATGATGTTCAGCTGATTGGAGGTATCGTACTGCATCAGGGAAAAATTGCTGAGATGGCCACGGGTGAAGGAAAAACCCTTGTTGCCACTTTGCCTGTTTACCTGAATGCTCTGGCCGGAAAGGGAGTTCATCTGGTTACTGTGAATGACTACCTCGCCAAGCGCGACTCGGAGTGGATGGGAGCAATCTATGAATTTCTCGGACTTACAGTAGATTGTATCGACAAACATGAGCCAAATTCCTCAGCCCGCCGCAAAGCCTATCTGGCCGATATTACCTATGGCACCAATAATGAATTTGGTTTTGATTACCTGCGCGACAATATGACAGGTAATCCGGATGAGCTTGTGCAGCGCAAACACCATTACACCATTGTGGATGAGGTGGATTCTGTATTGATTGATGATGCCCGTACGCCTTTGATCATCAGTGGACCTACGCCACGGGGCGATCATCAGGAGTTTGATGCGCTCAAGCCTGATGTTGTGAAACTTTTTAATGCTCAAAAATCATTGGTGAGCAGCATACTGGCCGAATCAAAAAAAATCCTGCAGGCAGGTGGAAAAGATGCTGATACCAAAAAAGGTGGCGATTTGCTTTTCAGGGCTTATCGTGGCTTGCCAAAAAACCATGCACTCATTAAGTTTTTGAGCGAAGAAGGCATGCGGTCGCTGATGCAGAAAACGGAAAGTTTTTATTTGCAGGAGCAAGCCAAAAACATGCATCTGATTGATGATGAGTTGTTTTTTGTGATTGATGAGAAGCACAATTCCGTTGATTTAACCGAAAAGGGAATCGACCTTTTGACTGCTTCATACAATGAACAAGACTTTTTTATCCTCCCGGATATCGGCGCAACCATTGCTGATCTGGAAAAGCTTCAGCTTAAGGAAGAAGAGCTTTTGGAACGCAAAAGTGAAATGATCCGAAATTTCACTGTCAAATCAGAACGTTTGCATACCGTTCATCAGCTTTTGAAGGCCTACACGCTTTTTGAGAAAGATGTTGAGTATGTGATCATGGACAACAAAGTGAAGATTGTTGATGAACAAACCGGCCGTATCATGGAAGGCAGGCGCTATTCCGACGGATTACATCAGGCAATTGAAGCCAAGGAAAATGTGAAAATTGAAGCTGCTACCCAAACCTATGCTACCATCACCCTGCAGAATTATTTCAGGATGTACAGCAAGCTGGCGGGTATGACGGGTACTGCCGAAACAGAAGCCGGAGAGCTTTGGGATATTTACAAGCTTGATGTTGTTGTGATTCCGACCAACAAACCCATTGCACGCGACGACCGCCAGGATTTGGTTTACAAAACCAAACGCGAGAAGTTTAATGCGGTAATTGATGAAATAGAGTCGCTTGTAAATGCTAAAAGACCTGTGTTGGTGGGCACAACCTCGGTTGAAACCTCCGAACTTTTAGCCCGCATGTTACAGCGAAAAGGTATTGCACATAATGTACTTAACGCAAAATTGCACGCCAAAGAGGCCCAAATAGTGAAAGAAGCCGGGCAGGCCGGAACTGTTACCATTGCTACCAATATGGCAGGTCGTGGAACGGATATCAAACTTGGCACCGGCGTAAAAGCCGCTGGTGGTCTGGCTATTATTGGTACAGAGCGTCATGAGTCGCGGCGTGTTGACAGGCAGCTTCGTGGTCGTGCCGGTAGGCAGGGCGACCCTGGCAGTTCACAGTTTTTTGTGTCGCTCGAAGATGATTTGATGCGTATGTTTGGCTCCGGCCGAATTGCGGGATTGATGGACAGGCTTGGGCTCAAAGAGGGCGAAGTGATCCAGCATTCCATGATTACCAAATCAATAGAAAGAGCTCAACGTAAGGTGGAAGAAAATAACTTCGGAATCCGTAAGCGCTTGCTCGAATATGATGATGTTATGAACGCCCAGCGCGAGGTAATTTATAAGAAAAGGAAGCATGCATTGTTTGGTGAACGCCTTTCGGTTGATATCTCCAATATGATGTACGACCTTGCAGAGCAGATTGTTACAGACAATCAGGATAGCCGCGATTTTGAGAATTTCAAGATGAATCTGATTGCTCAGCTTGGTATTGAGTCGCCCATTGATGAAGAGCAGTTCTTTGCCCTTAAGGCAGAAGAAATTACAGAGCAGATTTTTGCACTTGCATCCACCCGCTATCGCGAGAAAAACAAACGCATAGGCGAAAAAACCATGCCTGTGATTCAGGATGTGTATCAACGACAGTCGCAATACGAAAATATCGCCATCCCAATCACCGATGGTACAAAAGGGATGCAAGTCGTTGTAAATCTAAAAAAGGCTGTTGACAATGGCCCGCGTGAAGTAAGCCTTTCGATAGAGAAGAGTATCACCCTGGGGTTAATTGATGATTCCTGGAAAGAACACTTGCGTGAACTTGACGACCTTAAACAATCTGTGCAGAATGCTACTTATGAGCAAAAAGATCCCCTCCTGATTTATAAGTTTGAGTCGTTCCAGTTGTTTAAAACAATGGTTCAGAAGATCAACCGCGAAGTGATTTCGTTCCTGATGCGG
This sequence comes from Bacteroidales bacterium, assembly GCA_018399335.1. Lineage (GTDB taxonomy): Bacteria > Bacteroidota > Bacteroidia > Bacteroidales > F082 > UBA5536. The sequence continues at coordinate 33,659 of JAGYNM010000009.1, forward strand.
GCTGATATTCCGGTGCAGGATCCAAACAGCGTGAAAGAGGCCAGAAAGCCCCGCGGACTCGATCGTTCGCAGATGAAAGAGGAACGCTCCGACTTGCTTTCGCAGGCGCACAGTAAAACGCAGCAACAGGAAGTAACCCAGCCGATTGTAGCCGAGAAAAAAGTTGGGCGCAACGAACCTTGCCCATGTGGAAGTGGTAAAAAATATAAAAATTGCCATGGAAAAGTTTCTGCCAACGTGTGATTGCTTATCTTTGTGATAGGACTTTATAAAGTTATGCCGTTCACCTAATACTTTACAAAATGAAATCAGTGTTTTCTTTTGTGGTTTTATTGATGGTGATGCTTTTTGTTTCTTGCATCAAGGATACGCCACCAGGTGAAGATATTCCCGTGTTTTCGTATGCCGAACCGGTTGTGAATCCTCCAAATAAGTTTATGATTGTTTTTAACACTTCCTGGGTAGGTGATCGCATCGGCACAGTAGAATTTGACACCAGCGCAGTTTGGTTGATAGAAAAACTTGGCGATGGCAGGATAAGTCTCTTCATCAGTAACGATTCCGTAAACTTACCAGTAACACATGCAGATACTTTAGGTTTACAGGGTGGAAAAGAATATACAATTATTGTAAATAACGTATATACCAGCGAGTTTAATAATTTCTTTGTTGGTTTTGAAAAGCTGGATATAGCTTATGAAAGCTTCGAGCCTAAATTCTGACAGTGTGCAAGTAAAATTCAGGCAATACGTATTGAGCTTGTTGTTTGTTTTGCTCTTTTTTAGCACTATAAATATTTTAAATGCTCAAGAAGTCAGGAATGAAAGGCCTAAATTGGGTTTGGTATTGAGTGGGGGTGGAGCCAAGGGTTTTGCTCATATTGGCGCCATTCGTGTGTTTGAGGAGGCAGGTCTCAACTTTGATTATATCGGCGGAACTTCAATGGGTAGTATCATCGGCGGCTTATACGCACTGAATTATCATCCTGATTCGATGGCTAAAATTGTGGGACAGCAGAACTGGAACACTTTGATGGCTGATAAAATTCCTCGCAGATTTATTCCTATCGAAGAGAAAAGCAATGCAGATCGTTTTGTAGCTACTTTTCCTATCAAACGACGCAGGCTTCAGATGAGGCAGGGGCTCTACAATGGTCAGCTGATTGAATCGCTGCTGGCACACTATACAAGTCAGTCATTTAAATACGAATCGTTTAAAGATTTTCCCTTACCATTTATTTGTATTGGAACGGATCTGGAAGATGGCTCTTCTGTTTTGCTTGATAAGGGAGTGTTTCACAAGGCCTTGAGAGCCAGCATGTCTATTCCGAGTTATTTTACACCTGTGCATTTTAATGATCGTTTATTAGTGGATGGAGGTGTTGTAAACAATTATCCCGTGAGAGACGTGAAAGCAATGGGAGCCGATGTGATTGTTGGTGTTGATGTGCAAACTGGTCTTCATCATCCCGATCAGTTGAATTCACTGGTTAAAATAATTGATCAGGTGACTGCTTTTTATCGCATGGAAGCTAACAAATTAGGTGTCGAACAAACAGATATCTATATAAAACCTGAGCTGGGTAGCTTCGATGTGATGAGTTTTGAAGATTACGATAGCATTATTAGCCTGGGTGAAATTGCAGCCCGTAAAATGTTGCCCCAGCTGAAACGTTTGGCAGATTCGCTTGATAAGTTTGGTCCGGGGCTGGAACGTCAACTAATTGGCCGTCCTTTGGACTCTGTTTTTGTTTCATCCATACAATACAGGGGGCTGAATAAAGTTTCATTGGATTTTTTGGAAGGTGCCTTGCAGGTAAAAGCACGCGAATGGCTCAAAATGGAGTCTTTAAGTAGGGGTGTTTTACGTGCTTATGGAAGTGGTTTTTTTGAAACGGTAACCTATCATTTCCTTCCTGATCTCGAAGGTGTTGTGCTTGTTGTGGAAGTAGAAGAAGCTGGTTCAGGTATTCTGGGAGCTGGAGTTCATTACGATTCGGATTACAAAGTTGCACTCTTGCTCAACGGTACTTTTAAAAATGTACTTATCCGAGGTTCCAAGCTTTTTGTAGATATAAATTTTGGTGAAAACCCGCGTATATCAGGCTTTTATTTGATTGACAGAGGCAGGAAACCCGGCTTTGGATTGCGATTGACGAGCTTTGGACTGGATTTTAATCAGTATGATAAAAACAATGTGGTGGACGTTTTTAGTACAAACCAAAATAAAGTCGAGCTGTTTACACAGCTTAGTCGTAAAAACACCTTGCAGTTTCGAGCAGGTCTTGAGTTTGAGTATATTAAACTGATTTCGAATCTGGAACCGGCATATACCAATAATTATAATTCCTTTTTAACACTATTTGTTAACTGGCTTGCTGATACTTACGATCGATCCAGTTTCCCAACGCGCGGCACACAATTCAATTTGAAGGGGAAGTTTATTGTGCCGGTGAAGCAAAATTGGGATGAAGATTTATTTTCCAATGCCTGGATGTTTCAGATGCGGTTTGCGCAAAACTCACCCATGTCAAAACGCAGCACCTTCCGCTCTGTTATCAACGCAGGCTTTACTATAAAGGATAATTTACCTCCGCCACAACATTGGTTTATACTTGGAGGTCAGTCCTATAGCAATTATTACGATGGCTTTATTCCTTTTACAGGTTTGCGTTTTATTGAGGAAGCCGGTCTTTATAATTTGGTGGGAAGTTTCGCCTGGCAATACAATATCCACCGCCGGTTTTATCTGACATTGAAATGGGATTTGGGTTTCATTTCAGATGATATTGAAGATATGATGCGCAATCCTAATCTGATTTCCGGATTTGGGATTACTGCTGGCTATGATAGTTTTATTGGCCCTGTTGAACTAAGCCTGATGGGCTCAAATCAAAATAATGGCATACTAACCTTCCTGAATATTGGTTATTGGTTTTAACTAAACGAAAGAAATATGAAATACAAAAGAGTATTGTTGAAATTAAGTGGTGAGGCCTTGATGGGTGAACATCAATTTGGTATTGACCCAAAGCGACTTGATGCTTATGCCAGTGAAATTGAAATGGCTGCCCGGCAAGGTGTTCAGATCGCCATCGTAATTGGAGGAGGAAATATTTTCAGAGGGTTGCAGGGCGCCAGTCAGGGAATGGATCGTGTGCAGGGTGATTATATGGGAATGTTGGCAACTGTGATCAATAACGCTGGCGCTTCAGTCAACGCTAAAGCAAGGCTTGAAAGCTGCTCTACTTTCGGGTGTGCAGATCGATCGCCATTGCTGATTCGATGAGTGCGTCAGCTATCGATTTACTCGAGTGGTATGTTGTAATTATCAGCGGGGAACTGAAACCCTTTCTTTACAACTGACACAGCCACAGCTCTTCATTGGTGTGTGGAGAGATTCAGGCTGGTATTGCTAAAAGGAACACGGGTGGATGGTGTTTATACTGCTGACCCGAAAAGATCCTTCAGCGGTTAAATATGATCACATCACTTTTGAAGAGGCATACAGCAAGCAATTAAAAGTGATGGACCTTGCGGCTTTACTTTGTGCAGCGAAAATAAACTACCGATTTTAGTATTCGATATGAATAAATCCGGGCAATTTGCTGGCAGTGTTGAATGGCGAACCGCTGGCACCATAGTCTCTGCTTAAATTGGTTCGGCATCTAATTTACGCAATAACTGGCCACTAATATTGATATTGATTGTGGCTGCATAGCCATTTTTGGCATCTTGAACGGGTTCCTTTTATGCACGATGAGTTCAGTACTTTATTTCGCCTCCGGTACGACGGCTTTAAAGAACTTGTTCAGCTGGGGTAATGGAAAATGATTCGCATCCGGCTGATGTTCAGGTGTTTGTACTATTTGGGTGGGAAGCTTTGTTGGATTAAACGAGTTCTGGATCAAACTGCCGTTTGTGCTGATAGAGTTGCTTCAGTTTGGCTTGTATATGTTATTGCAAAACAATGGTTTAGTGATATTTCAGCTATTAAGTGCAGCATTTTTGCAGCAACACAACATGTCGCTTTCTTTAGTCAGCTTGCATGACCTTATGCGCAGGTCAGTTTTTTTTGTTTGTTGCTCGCTGTGCAATGTTTTATTTGGATTAAGGGAAAGGCCAGAACAAAGCATCATTTTCTTTGGTCTCACAGCATTAATGGCTTCATTTATGCACGCTTTCAGTCTGGCACAAGCTGGGTTGATCGTTACTACTTTGGTTTTGCGGTGCCCGCACAAAACCGAAAAGCCTGGATGGCGATAGCCCTGGCAATTCTGCTGTATCTGCCTCATTTGCCTGTTTTCTGGCATCAGCTCAAAGCTGGTGGGATAGGAGGGTGGCTTGGCGCACCTGATTTAGATTTTCTAACTTAGTTTATTTTTACAGCCTGAATTATTTCCTGGTATCTGCTATTGATGGTCTTTGGTATTATTTTCATTTCTTTATTGATAGCGCCAAGCTTAAACAAAAAACCGAATGGCCCGATGGATTGCATTTAGCTGGTTCGTAATTCATTGGCAGTGGCCTAGGCTTATTCAATTTATGGCGAACACCCATTCTTCAATTTAAAATTACCCTTTATTTTGCTTTCCCCTTTTTGGTTATCTGATTTTTCATTTGTCAATCAGAATAGTTTTAAGCGTTCGCAGTATGGTTTGTTGGTAAGTGTATTACTTGTAGCTTCACTGGCATCTTTGATTTCAGACGAAAGCATTTCAAGCGATGCAGCACCAGGGGTTTGATCAACTGGCTGTTGTGATGGATAAAGCGGCTAAAGCAAACCCGGATCAGAGTTGATTTAGCTTCTTACAAGTGCTACTCCGGCTATGGCAGTTTTTTATCGGGAAAAGACAAACCGCCAGTCAGGTTGAACGCTTTTCGAAGTATCCAAAATATTCAGGAGTTTGGTGATTGGCTGGTGAATCAGAAAAAAGAGCTTTTAGGGTTGGTACTGGACTGACTACGCCCCGGCAGAATGGAGCTAATGTCAGCAGTTCATTATCGAATTTATTGGAAAATGCGTGGTTCAACGCCTATTGGAGCTCGCCGACAAAAATGCAAATCGTACAAAATCGACAATCTAGATCGAATTGCAGCTTGATCAACCTTTGCGCTAATTCACAAAAAGTTACGGGCCTTCTGGGAACCGGATTCCATGTTGATAAATGATAATTCACAGGTTTTCAGGTTGCCTTAAAATTAACACAAACAGCCTTTGGATATTCGTTTGGTAATCAGAATTGCGCGATCGTGAAACTGATAGTCTCATACGGTAGCAGGCCGGTACGATTCAGCGTAAGCGGCTTTCCGGATACGGCAGGCATATGGCTTTCAGCATTGAGGTTTTTCGGCTTTTAAGCGCGATCCGCAAAGCTGGCACATCACCTTACGTTTGGAACAAATCCGGTGAGGAGTTTGAAGTGGGGAAGGCCTACGGTATTTGCGCAGGAGGCATCCATTTATTCTCAGGCTTGTTGAGCCTTTATGATTTTACACAGGCTAAACTAAATCAAACAGTTTTAAAGCAATTGTAGAATTGGTATGCGGGATAGAAATACTATGATCAACTGAGTTGAAAATATTTCCTGTTTTTATCGCATCTGAGGATGAAAAAAAAATCCTGTACTTTTTCTTTGCTCTAGGTTCTTAAAAACGATAATTATGACCGAAAGTTGAGTTTATCTCAGAATCGGCGAAGAGCATATGGCAAATTCCGTTATGCATCTTGAAAAAGAATTTTCGAAAATCAGAGCCGGCCAATCGAGTCCTGCTATGTTGAATGGTGTGATTGTTGAGTATTATGGTTCGCATGTTCCTATTGAGCAAACTGCTAATATCAACACACCTGATCCCAGGCAAATCATTGTTCAGCCTTTTGACAAGAGCAGTATTGGTGCTATCGAAAAAGCTATTATGGCTGCTAATCTGGGTTTCAATCCGAGTAATGAAGGCGATTTAATCCGAATTAACGTGCCTCCGCTAACTGAAGAGCGTCGTAAAGAACTTGTTAAAAGGGCCAAAACGGAATCAGAAGATGCCAAGATCAGTATTCGCAATTCAAGGCGTCAGGCCAATGAGGAAGCGAAAAAACTTGAAAAAGACGGTCTTCCGGAAGATACAGTAAAAAAGCTCCTGGACGATATCCAGGAACTTACAGATCGTTTCATTAAAAAAGTTGATGTGCTTACTGAGAAAAAAGAGAAAGATATACTTACCGTGTAAGTTTATCTAGCGTTTGCGTTTTTTCAACAGTTTCAACAATAGAATGGCTCCGCTCATCATCAGGCTGGAAGACGACAGGGCGTAAGTAAGCACAGAATTCATGATGTTGGAAGGTGTAAATGCTGTTCCAAAATCCTGAATATGTCTTTGAATCAGTAATTCACTCTGTTCAATTTGCAGCTCCATTATTTCAAGCTGCTTTTCAATGTCTTCCTTATTATTAACTGCCGGCATGGGAAGTGTCTCCATTTTACCGTCCATCTTTTGCTGTTTTTGATGTAATTTGCGAATGATCGGATTCATGAGCAAAGGCTCACGAAAATAATAAATGATCAAGCCAAAAATCATGTACAGCAAGCTGATAATCAGAAAACCATGATAATACGTTCCGGCTTCGGTGCCGTACCAGAACACAAAGGCAAACGAAAGCATCAGCAGTATCATAGCAAAAATGCCAACAAGCACCAGCATAGTGACCAGCTGCGATGCAAAGTCAGATAAACGCCGGTTTAATAATAATCCGGCGTGACTGACTTTTAAGTTGATGTACCTTTTTAGTTCGTTTCCGGCGTCCGAAACAGGTTTTGTGAATTCGTCCATAATACTGAACTTAGGGTTTAAATGCCTTAGCTTTTGGTGGTTTTCTTTTCTTTAGGCATTGCCTCGGCAATTTTTTCTTCAATGGATTCTTTCAGATGATCGATCTTTTCGGAGATGTCATCTTTAAATTCATTGGTTTTTTCTGTAATCTTACGTCTTGTTTCAGTTCCTTTATCAGGAGCAAATAAAATACCTGCCACAGCGCCTGCGGCTGCTCCAACAAAAAGTCCTGTAGCAAAAACGAAGAAAGTTTTAGATCCTGAATCACTCATAATTATATATTTTTTAGGGGTTTTCCACAAAGATAGTAAAATTTTGTCAACTTTCAAAGTTAATTATTCAACATGTTCATCGCGAAATTGTTCGCTTTTGCTTTCATCAGGATGATCAACAATCATGTTTTCAGTGAGTGCCTGAATAAATTTGAACTGACTTAAAAACTGCTTGGCAATCACCCTGAAAACTGTATAGGTTGGGATAGCGATGATCATTCCGGCGATACCAAAAACCTTACCGGCCATAATGATGACCAGAAAAATTTCAATCGGATGGGCTTTCACACTTTTGGAATAAATAATCGGTTGTAATAAAATATTGTCAATCACATTGGCGATGGAAAAGGTTCCAAGAATTATAAGTGAAGTAATAAAAACAGCATCGTAATAACCTGAACTTAACACGGAAATAACTCCCAGCGTCACACCAATGGAAGCACCTATGATGGGGCCCAGGTAAGGAATGATATTC
>JAGYNM010000090.1 GCA_018399335.1 Bacteroidales bacterium
CCAATATATTTCCCGACGATCCCGATTTGGCCGATCGTTATGCGTACGATTCGCTTTATGCGGTAACAAAAGCCGCGGCTGAGCAATATCCTGAGAAAAACAAATTTATCCTCGAAGGTTTTTATAAATCACAATCCGGCTCCGAAATCAACCTGAATGCACTTAATGTGCCTCAGGGTTCTGTAAAAGTTACTGCCGGCGGCGTGCCGCTTACCGAGAATGTAGATTACACTGTTGATTACACTTTGGGCCGTGTTCGTATTATCAATGAAGGCATTTTAAGTTCAGGAACGCCAATCAACATCAACCTGGAAAGCAATTCACTTTTCAGTCTGCAACAAAAACGTATGATGGGATTGCGTGTAGATCATGAGATAAATCGCGATTTCAGGATAGGTGCTACTTTGCTTAATTTGCATGAAAGGCCACTTACGCAAAAAGTAAATTATGGTGACGATCCCATTTCCAATACTATTTATGGTATTGATTTAAGCTATCGAACCGAATCGCGTTGGTTGACGCGCATGATTGATAAACTGCCCGGTATCAGCACTAAGCAGATTTCAAAAATCAATGTTGATGCTGAATTTGCACATTTTTTACCCGGACATGCACGTGCAGTAGGCAAAACAGGAACGTCCTATATCGATGATTTCGAAGGTGCCAAATCAACGATCGACCTGCGTCAGGTAAACACATGGTTTTTGGCCAGTACACCACAGGGTCAATTTGATCTTTTTCCGGAAGCGGCGCCCAATACAGGTCTGGATTATGGAAAAAACAGGGCTAAATTGGCCTGGTACATCATTGATCAGCTCTTTTATGATCGCTTTGGAACGCTGAGGCCTTCCAATGTGGATCGCAACGAACTTTCGAAAAACAGCGTGCGTCAAGTGCTTGAAACGGAGGTTTTCCCCAACAAAGACATTCCTTCCGGAACGCCTACAAATATTCCTGTACTCAATCTGGCTTATTATCCCGAAGAGCGCGGCCCCTACAACTACGATGTGATGCCCGGAACTTTTACGGACGGAATCAATGAAGACGGGAACACCATGAAGTCCTGAAACCCGCTGGGGGTGGTGGTATCATGCGTCGGATAGACAACGGATTTTGAACAGACTAATATTGAATACCCGAATTCTGGATGATGGATCCTCTCTCGGAAGAAGGTGAAAATTCGGGAGAACTTTACATTAACCTGGGCGACATTTCAGAAGATATTTTGAGGATGGGCGGAAATCATATGAGAACGGACTTCCAGTTTCAGAAGTTGTCGAAAATGTTGGATACGACCATCTGTGTGTGCTCTCGCTTCAGGCTTCTGCTGAGGCTTTAAATAATGATCCGGACCACGCCAATACTAGGATATTGCTTATGATATTTGAATGATGCTGATGAGGCTAGTTTTCATGCACCCACATTTTTGGATATGATACGCGAACAGTGATGGCAATTACCAATCAATTGCATACCAGCAGGCAGCATCTGATCCGTCAGCAGATAAATTATCAGTATTTCAGGGGTGCAGTAATACGCCGATTCCGCGTTACAGCAGTATTTTAGAGCGCTACAAAAATTTCAACGGCCCAGATGGAAACTCCCATCTGATGAGCAAAATCCGGAAGCTTATCCAACAAGTTCTACTTCATTGCCAAACGTTGAAGATATCAATCGCGACAATACCTTAAGCTTTAGGCCGAACGTTATTCTAACACCGCATCAAGCTCGATCCGAACAATATGAAAGTAGGCGAAAATTTTATCGCCGACATGAATGATGCATGTAATTCCATTGGCTAACGGCGAGGTGGGCGAGGTGAAAGCCGGATCAGTTCCGGCATCCTGATCAGCCAGCCCCACAGTGAAGGTACATCGAAGATTCTCGTTCAACTACTTATGCGACTGTTTATGCGCGGCTTTGAAAAGCCCGTCGTGGGTTAGGTTTTGCTACCCTCGAGCTGGTGCGAGGTGAATGGCAATACCGCCAGAATCTCAGGCACCTGGCGAATATGTGCAGGTGATAACGCCAACGAAACAAAATCTGGATATTTCTGCTGTGAATCTCGGAAGATGAATGGTCATGAACCCATTCCCCTTATGTAATTCCGCTGGGGTATCGATCAGGAAATCAACTTGGAACTTACTTAGTCTGAAAGTCACTGGTTAACCATAGATGACGCTTTGATAAGCTGCTGGTTTTGAGATGCTCGGGCTGCCTTTAAAAACGACGGATTTTGACTTAGATAGTACAAACTCAAGATGTGTCCGCGTTGAGGAACTTTACGAAAAACGAAGAGCTTAACTATGGTGATCTGACAGTTTTTGTGCGGTTGGGATCTGATTTTACGGAGAACTATTACGAATACGAAGTTCCCTAACTTTACGCCCTGGGGCACTCCTTTCTTTTACAGATCAGGAAGGTGATCTGGCCCTCAGCCAATGAATTTGACATTGATTTGGATGAACTGGTTAAGGTGAAGCAAAACCGTAATATGGCCATGCGCAATCCGAACAGCGATAGAGCTATATTTTATCTATCCTATATTGGAGCAACTGGGTGATCATATTAAGGTGGATTGAACTAAGTATCAGCGATGTGGGATGGGGACTATGATTGGAGTACGCAATCCCAAACAGCTGAGCTTGAGTTCGAATGGATGATGGAAACCCAAAAAGTGCTATCATCTGGGTGAATGAGTTGCGTGTGTAACGGATTTTAACAACAAAGGCGGATGGGGCGGCTATATAGCGCGCCGAAACACTGCTTGCTGATAACGCGGTAGTTTCAGGTTCGCACAGCACCCCCGGTTTTGAAGTCTGAAATGAAAGTGAATGAAACAGCACGTGAGGCTGTTACCAATTTTGATGTTGCTACTGATATCGATTTGGGTAAGTTTTTGCCTGAAGAAAGTGGTGTGCGCATTCCAATGCACTTCGATTATGGTGAGTCACATATCAAACCTGAGTATAATCCTTTTGAATCCTGACATCATGATGAAGGATGAGCTGGATGTTTTGGGCAACAAAAGCTTGATCGGATACTGAAATCACTGGTGAACGATTACACACAACGCAAGAATATAAACTTTGTAAATGTGCGAAAAGATCGTACAGGAGGCACCAGGACAACCAAGAATTTACGACATCGAAAAATTGAATGTTTTATTCCTTCAGTGAAATCTATCACCGAAATATTGATGTTGAATATGATATCCGTCAGACTTACCGCGGTGGGATTGGGTTATAATTTTTCCGAAACCCAAAAATATTCAGCCTTTTAAATCCTCTTCACACAGTGGGCATCAAACCCTTTATGCAGCTGATTAAAGATTTCAATTTCTTTACCTGCCAAAGAATTTTTGCTTCCTGCACGATACAGAATCGTCAGCTAACGAAAAGAAATTCAGAAACAAGAGTGAAGGAGAGATCATCACGTATCCAATTTTTGCAAAGCAATGGATTGGAACAGAATTACGATTTCAAATTTGACCTCACCAGAGCCCTTACTTTTGACTTTTCAGCAGGTGCCAATGCCTTTATTTATGAGCCAGTTGGTAATCCTGAAAGAGGAACAACCGAATGGAAGATGAATCGCGATACAATTTGGGATGAGGTGCTGCGTTTGTGGACCAAAACAAGATATAATCAAAGTATCAGGGTAAACTATACCAGCCCGATCATTAAAGATTCCTGCCTAACTGGGTCACTGTTTCGGCTGGTTATCAGGAGCATACACCTGGCTGGCATCGCCGCTCTCGGTTCAGGATCGTATTGCAACAGCATCGAGAATCAAAATATCAAACAGCTGCAATGGAAGGTGGATTCGTAAAGCTGTACAATAAAATTGGATACCTAAAGACCTTTGAAATAATAACGTACGCTAAGCGTTCGGTTGGCAGGGGAGGCCGGCACCAAGGCCGGGTGCAGTGAGGCCAGGCGCGCAAGACCTGAGGAAGATGGAGGAAAAAGGTTGATGTCGTCGAGTGAAAACCTGTGTAATTATTTTAAAATTGTGGCTGATCAGGTGCTGAAACTTGCAATGAGTGTTAAAAAAGGCTAACTTGAATTATACCCAAAACAATGGCATGTTCCTGCCTGGTTTCCTTCCTGAGCCAGATATTTTTGGCTTAAATCTCGCTGCTTCAGCTCCTGGAAAGTTGGCTTTGTGCTGGGCAGACGAAGCTATATTCGTAGTTTGGCTGTGGATAATGACTGGCTTACACGCGATTCACTCTTGAATAGAGCCTTTGCGAAGAAATTTACAGAAACTTTTAGTTATAAAATCAATTTGGAACCTTTGCCCGGGTTGCGTATTGATATCAATGCCGACCGCACTTATGCGCTTAATTTCCAGGAATATTTCAGAGCCGATTCAATGGGAGTTTTCCAATCTTTCTCACCCACCGAAACGGGTAATTTTAGCATGTCGTATGGTATGTGGACCACTTCGTTCGTTAAAGCCCGAAGCGATGAAAGCTCCGAATTGTTTGATAAATTGTTGACAAACCGTATCCAAATCGCAGAAAGACTTGCCTATAGCAATGCAAAATGGGTTGATGAGGGCGAACGTTTTGTTTACGATTCGGTTGGTCAGGACTTTTATCCAAGAGGCTACGGTGCTATTTCACCTCAGGTGGTATTGTATTCTTTCCTGTCTGCTTATGGCGGAAAAAATCCCAAGACGATTAGCCTGAATCCGTTCCCCAAAACACCTATCCCAAACTGGACGGTTAATTATAACGGGCTTACCCAAATTCCTTTTATTCAGCGTTTATTCAAAACGGTGAATGTAACGCATGCTTATCGTTCGGCTTATTCAATAAACACATGGCGCACCAATGTGGATTATGATCCTGAAAATACGACCAAAACTTATCGTAACAGTGATATGTTCATCCCGAAATATGATATTGGACAGGTAACCATTTCAGAGCAGTTTGCTCCTTTGATTGGCGTTGATTTAGGCCTGCATAACAGCCTAACGGCAAGAGTGGAATACAAGAAGCAGCGCAACCTAACGCTAAGCTTTATTAACAATCAGTTGACCGAAGTTGTAGGTGATGAAATAATAATCGGAGCTGGCTATCGCTTACGAAATCTTTCTTTCATCGTTTCATCGCTTACCGGAGGTAATGCTACCAGAGCTTCTAACGATTTGATACTAAAGCTTGATCTGGGATTCAGAACCGACAAAACTACACTCAGACGTATTGATGAGCAAAACAGTCAGGTTTCGGCAGGTCAGCGCAAAATCAATATTTATGTTACGGCAGATTACACCTTTAGCAACCGTTTGAGTATGCAGGCTTATTTCCGGAGGGATATGTCGGACCCTTTTGTATCTAGCCAGTTTAAGAATTCCAATACTGCTGGTGGTATTACCATGCGGTTTAGCCTGGCACAATAATTAGGAGCGTTTAACGCTATTTTTACCATTTCTTATCGTTTTTTAGAATCAATCTTTGCTGGCAGGCATTTAAAAAAGTGTAAATTTGAAGCCTGAATAAAACCAAAATTTTGTATTATGAATATTCCTGCTGGATTAAAGTACACCAAGGATCACGAATGGATCCGCGTAGAGGGCAACGAGGCCTTTATCGGGATTACGGATTTTGCTCAAAAAGAACTGGGTGATATCGTTTTTATTGAAGTGGATACAGTTGACGAAGAGCTTGAAGCTGAAGAAACTTTTGGCACCATCGAAGCGGTTAAAACAGTTTCCGATTTGTTTATGCCGGTAAGTGGCACTGTGCTTGAATTTAATGAATCCCTTGAGGATGCTCCGGAAACAGTGAACAAGGATCCATACGGCGAAGGCTGGATTGTTAAGATCAAGCTTGCTGATCCTGCTCAGGTTGACGGATTGCTTGATACAGATGCCTACAAAGCGCTTGTCCAAGCCTGATCAATCTGGATTATTGGACTGGATTACCAGAAAATATTGGCCGGGAAGCCTGTGGGCGCTGATAATATTGCTGCTTACAGGCTTGCCTGGTAATTATTTCCCAAAGGTGATGACCTTTTGGGATTGGCTTACACCAGATAAACTGGTTCATTTATTTATTTTTGGAGTTTTCACATTTTTGCTGCTGTGGGGATATCGGGCACAATATTTGCAGCCAGCTAAGCGTTTTGCACTTGTAAGGAATGTTTTCGGAATAGGTTTGTTCTATAGCGGATTTACTGAATTGATGCAAACTTATGTATTCGTAGGAAGATATGGCAATGTGTTTGATCTTCTGGCTAATATCATAGGAAGTATGTTAGGAATAGGCCTCTTTATGCTAATGATGCGAAAAAATAAGCGTGGAAATAAAAGTTTTACTTAATAATTATTAATTTAGCGGCTTCGAAGTGAAGCTGAAAATTATTAGCCAAATCATTGAATATGGAAATTAAAAAATCACCTAAAGCAGATCTTGAAAACAAAAAAACACTCTTTCGCCAAATAGGACTTATAGTTGCTCTGGCGGTTGTGTTTTTTGCTTTTGAATATCGCAGCTACGACAAGCGTACCCTCGATTTGATGGAACGCAGCGTTGAAGATATTCCGGAGGAAATTATCCCTATCACTGAGCAGAAAGTAAAACCACCACCACCACCACCACCAAAACAAGTTACAGTACTTGAAGTGGTAGAAGATGATGTGGAAGTGGAAGACGAGATTGAAATTGATGTGGAGGTGGATCAGGAAACAGAGATTGAAGTGTATGTACCACCAGTGATGGAAGAGGAAATTGTTGAGCAAGAGATATTTACAGTGGTGGAGTCGATGCCTGAGTTTCCGGGTGGCCCGGCCAAAATGATGGAGTACATCGCCAAAAACATCAAGTATCCTGCAATGGCGCGTGAAAGTGGTATTCAGGGTAGGGTGTTCGTAAATTTCGTAGTGGAGCCTGATGGTTCAGTTTCCAATGTGAAAGTGCTTCGCGGAATTGGCGGCGGCTGCGACGAGGAAGCTGTTCGGGTGGTTGAATCTATGCCTACTTGGACGCCTGGTCGTCAGCGTGGTAAAGCCGTTAGGGTTTCCTTTAACCTTCCTGTTCGGTTTACCTTGCAATAAGGATTCTCAAAAATTATAATGGAAAGACTGTCTGTGAATTCAGGCAGTCTTTTTTATTGTTGCTGAAAGTGCCGAAAAACAATTTCAGCTTTGGCTTGGCCGATTACTGAGCTTAATTCTTCCAATGAAGTTGTGCTGATTTTCTTAACCGACTTAAATTTCCACAATAGCTTTTGAGCAGTGCTGTATCCAACGCCATCAATTGCAGTGAGTTCTGATTTTATCACTCCTTTTTCAAATTGTTTGCGATGGTGTGTGATGCCAAAACGATGCGCCTCATCACGCAATTGCTGAATCAGTTTCAGCGATTCGGAACGTTTGTCAATATAAAGAGGCATGCTGTCGCCTGGAAAATATATTTCCTCTAATCGTTTCGCAATACCAATGATCGTTATTTTTCCTCGTAAATCAAGCTTTTCAAGCGATTTAACCGCAGCGCTGAGCTGTCCTTTGCCTCCGTCAATTACAATGAGTTGGGGTAAGGGTTTTTCCTCATCGAGCAGTCTTTTATAACGCCGGTAAATAATTTCCTCCATGGAGGCGAAATCGTTTGGCCCTTCAACTGTTTTTATGTTGAAATGCCGGTAGCCTTTTTTATTGGGTTTGGCATTCACAAACTGCACCATGGCTGCAACAGGATAATCGCCCTGGAAATTAGAATTATCAAAACATTCGATGGTTTTGGGCGTAACTGGCATGCGTAAATCCTTCATCAGCTGGCTGAGGATGCGTTTTTGATGCCTTTCCGGATCGATGAGGCTGCGGCGTTTTTCAGTTTCTAATCCAAAATGTCTGGCATTACGTTCTGAAAGATCTAGTAAGTGTTTTTTATCTCCTTTTTGAGGAATGCTTAGCTTAACATTTTCAAGCTCGAACGAAGGTTTCATTGGCAGTACGATTTCGTTCGAACTGCTTTCGAGCCGGTTTCTAATGTCGATTACCGCCAGGGTGAGAAGATCTTGTGCACTTTCATCCAATTTTCTTTTAAGCTCAAGGCTGTGTGATTGTACAATCGCACCTTCAATTACTTTGAGGTAGTTCACAAACACCGAAGGTCCGTTATCAACAAGCGAAAACACATCCACATCATGCACAGTAGCACTTACAATGGTTGATTTGCTACGATAGCGTTCCAATATCTCGATTTTTTCTTTAATGGTCTGTGCTTTTTCAAATTCCATTTTTTCAGCAAATTCCATCATCAAACTTTTCATTTGCCGGATAACCATCTGGATATTTCCCTTGATGATCTCTCGAATGTGTTTGATCATGTCTTCATATTCAGCTGCTGTTTGCAGACCTTCGCAAGGGCCTTTGCAATTACCAATATGGTATTCGAGGCAGACTTTGAATTTATTTTGAGCGATGTTTTGCGGCTTCAGGTTGAGGCTGCACGAGCGAACCGGATAAAGCTGACGGATCAGATCCAGCAAGGTGTTCATCATTTTAACCGAGGCGTAAGGACCATAATAGGATGAGCCATCATGAATGATATTTCGCGTGGAAAAAATCCGTGGGAAAGGTTCATTTTTGATGCAGATCCATGGAAAAGTTTTGTCGTCCTTGAGCAAAACATTGTAGCGGGGCTGAAACTTTTTAATCAGGTTGTTTTCGAGTAATAACGCATCAGTTTCAGAATCGACTACAATAAATTTGATATCATGAATTCTGCGCACCAAAACCCTCAGC
>JAGYNM010000091.1 GCA_018399335.1 Bacteroidales bacterium
TGATTTTGGTAAACGAGTTTGTTGACAAGCATCAGGGAAGGATAGAAATTGAATCGGAAGAGCATGCTGGCAGTAGTTTCAAGGTGATTATTCCTCAAATTGAAACGGAAAATTAGCGTTAGCAGGTATTTGATATTAATGAAGAATATAATATGAAATCATTGAATAAGAAAAGCCTTTTTCGGTTAGTCGCATTGTCAGCACTGATGTTGCTGGCAGGAATCAGCCTTCTGGCAGCAGATAATACTAATCAAGTACTTAAGGTAAAAGGTGACCAATATTATCCGCCATTTGAATTCATAAATGAAAAGGGAGAACCAGATGGTTTTAATGTGGAATTATTTAAAAAAATTGCTGAAGACCTTAACCTGGAATACACGCTGGAATTGGGGAATTGGGTGGAGGTAAGAAAGGAGCTTGAGAATCAGAAAATTGACCTTTTGCTGGGGGTTTTAAAATCGGATAAAAGAGCTGAAAAACTTACTTTTGGTTTACCCTTTAGCATGATGACCTACGACATTTTTACGCGTAAAAATGCAGACTATAAAAGTCTCCAGGCCTTGCGAGGAAAGAAAGTTGTTGTACAAAGGGGAGACCATATGCATGATTACCTGGAAGCATTGGGGCTTACAGGTCAGCTGATTTTGGCTAATGATCAATTTGAAGCGCTTCAGTTAATTCAGCAGGGGCTTTATGATGCCGCCGTTCTCGGAAGTTTTCAGGCAGCACATTTGATAAATAGATACGAAATGCATAATGTCAGGCCTCAATCAGCAGATATACAGGCTGTTCCTTATGCAATGGCTTCCAAAAAAGGTAACGATACACTCATATGGATGCTGAATGCAGCGCTTTACAACCTAAAAGAGAATGGTACTTATGATCAGCTGTATAACAAATGGTTTGAAGTATATGAGCGGAAAAACTATTTTAATGATAATCTGGGCTGGTTTGTTGGTTTAGTTGCCTTTGTGTTGGTTTTGATTGCTTTCTTAATTTTACTTCGCAATAGGATTGCACTCGTCTCCAAACACCTCAAGGCAAGCAAAGAACAGTACCAGATTCTGATTCAAAATCAGGAAGACTTTATTTTGAAACTTTCTCCAAACGGAGTCTTGCTTTTTGCCAGCCCAAGCTTCTGCAAGCTGGTGAATAAATCAGAAAAAGAGCTTTACCATCTTTCGATTGGACAAGTCTTTGACAAGCAGTTTTCTGAGAATTTTGCGGAAAAAATTGCTGATCTCACTCAGGGTGTTTCTGATGTAGAAACGGAATTGCAAGTTCGGATAGATGACAAATCTTACTGGATAAACTGGCGGTTTACGGGGCTTAAATATGGTAGAAGCCAGCTGGGCGAAGTTTTGGTTGTTGGCAGAGATGTAACGAAGAACAAAAAATACGAACAAGAACTTCAGGCGAGCGAAAATCGTTTTAGTCAGGTGCTCGAAACTATTCCCAATATTGCCGTTCAGGGTTATCGCGAAGATGGAACAGTGCGCTACTGGAATAGTGCATCCGAAGTGGTTTATGGATATTCAAAAACAGAAGCCATCGGGCGCACTTTATTTGAATTGATCATTCCCGAAAATATAATTGAAGGAGTTAGAAAAAATGTTAGCCAAATGATTCAGGCGGGCAAAGGCTTGGCTTCCGAAGAGCTTGAACTTAAACGAAAAGACGGTAGTTTAATCAAGGTTTTTTCGAGCCATACTGTTGTTATCTTGCCTAATGGTCAGCGCGAACTTTTTTGCGTGGATATTGATCTTACTGAAATCAAACGCGCACAACTTATTCAGCAAGTGCTTTTTAATATTACCAATGCTGTTCACATCAATAGTAATATCGAGGAATTGATCGGTATTATTCACCTTGAATTGAGTAAGCTGATGGATTGCTCTAACCTTTATATCGCTTTTTATGATGCCCAAAAAGACGAACTTTCAACATATGACCAAAACGATCATATTGAATCAATTCCGGTTTGGCCTGCCGAAGGATCGCTTACCGGTTTGGTCGTAAAACAGCGTAAATCTTTGCTAATTACCGCCAAAGAGTTTAATCAAATGGTTAAGCAAGGGCAGGTTAAACTGGTTGGAGTTCCTTCGGCTGTTTGGCTTGGTGTGCCGTTAATTGCCGGTGATGAAGTGCTGGGAGCTGTGGTGGTGCAAAGCTTTGAACATTCCGATGCCTACGACCAGCGAACAGTCAATCTGATGGAGTTTGTTTCGCGGCAGATAAGTTTGGCCATACAGCGTCAGCGCAACCTGCTGCATCTGATCGAAGCCAAGCGAAAAGCCGAACAAAGTGATCAGCTTAAATCTGCTTTCCTGAATAATTTATCTCACGAGATCCGTACACCACTCAATGGTATAGTTGGGCTGTCGGCAATGTTTGATGCTGATGAAACAACTGCCGACGAACGTAAGTTGTTTGGTGAAGTAATTGCTGATAATAGTCAGCAACTAACCACTATAATCGATGATATAGTGCATATGTCGGCCATTGAAACACAGCAGGTTGATATGTATTATTCCGATATAAACCTGTATCCGGTTTTGGATGAAACAGTGGGTTTGTTTATGCTGAGAAACCAAAACGGAGAAGTTGAAATTTTGTCGGATTTTCCTGCTGAGGATATTGTTCCCACTGTTAGAACAGACGAAGGTAAGGTCAGGAAAATAGTTTGTGCATTGCTTGATAACGCAATCAAATATACTGAAAAAGGGAAGGTAAAACTAAGCTGGAGAATAACAGGAGGACAGTTGCAGATTGCCGTTGAAGATACCGGAATTGGTATTGATCCTGCCGATCACGAAAAAATATTTGAACGCTTTCAGAAAATAGAAAACCACAGCAAAAAATTATACAGAGGAAATGGCTTGGGACTTTCAATTGCCCGCGCATATGCCAGACTATTGGGGGGCGACATCAGTGTGGCTTCCGAGCTGAACAAAGGCGCTGTTTTCAAGGTGCATTTACCTGTAAATATCACATCAATCCCCCAAAAACTTAAAAAAATGAATGGAAATAAAGAAAAAATGCACAAAATTAGGGTGCTCATAGTCGAAGATGAGTTCTCTAACCTGCATTTTATTAAATCGTCGCTCAAGGATAACTTCTTTGAAATCACTACCGCTGTAAACGGAAGAGATGCGGTAGCGATTTTTGAACAAAATCAGGAGTTTGACCTCATCCTGATGGATTTAAAACTGCCTTTATTGAGTGGTTATGATGCCACCCGCAAAATTAAGGCCATCAAACAGGATGTTCCTGTGATTGCTATTACGGCCTATGCCCTTAGAGGTGATAAAGAAAAAGCCCTCGAAGCAGGATGTGATGCTTATCTGGCAAAGCCTTTTATAAAAGAAGAGCTCCTCACAATTATTGACCGCTTTGTAGCCTTGCCAAACTAATCTCCTACTCCTCAAAAACTAAATTGCGCTATGCAACTCATCAAACCAAATAAAACAACCGATGCTGCGGATTTATCCTTAACGAATCGGGTAAATTATCTGTCGGCACTCATGATCATAATCAGTGCGATTATGATAGTGCTCAACTTGTATAATGCTACTTATCAAAACGCCATAGGGGCAGGTTTGTATTTTTCGTTGGTCATAATTTTGCTCCTTGATTATCATTTCAAAGCTAATTTTGCGCGTTGGGCACGACTTTTCTTGTTTTTAACGGCCTTTACAAGTCTTTACCTTTTTTACCAGAGAGGCACAACCGGAATGGGTGTTTTTTGGCCACTGATTATTCCGTTTCTGGTTTTTACGATCGAAACTCCAAAAAAGGCGCTACGAGTCATGCTGGCTTTCGTTTCAGCAATATTGATTTTATTTTTCATCAGAAGGTATTTTGAAGTGGGTGAGCAACTTACGGTTTCCAGATTCATTACCTTGCTGGCTATCTTGATTACCATCATTGGTTTTCTTTATGTGCATAATAAAAGCCGGTTGCAAGCAGAAAAGACAGCCTGGAATGAGAAGGAAAAACTGAATGTATTGCTGAATAATCTTTCGCAGGGGCTGGCAATGATCGATTTGGATATGCGTGTTACAGAAGTAAATGCCAAACTTTTAGAATGGTTTCCGGGTATTAGGATTAATGACAAGCCATTTTGCTTTGAGTGTCTTGATCTTGTTTCCAGGCCTGAGATTTGCGAGGATTGCCAGATAAAAAAAGTGCTTGAGACGGGTAAGATGCAGGAGAGATCAAAACTGAAAAAGACGGTTTTGGGTGAGCGCTTGTTCAAAATCACTGTAACACCTGTTAAGAATCAATCCGGCGAAATAGTTGCTTTTCTCGAATCGATGGAGGATATCACCGAGTTACGGAAAATTGAAAGCATGGCCCGCGAAAATGAGAGTCGTTTCAGAACCTTATTTGAGCAACTTCCAAATATTGCTGTGCAGGGATACGACAGGGATGGTGTGTGCTGTTTTGGAATGAATCAGCGAAAAGCTTTATGGCTATACTGAAGCCGAAGCTTTGGGAAGACGGGTGGATAATGAATTTGATTGTGCCTGAAGATGAAGGTTACATTCTGGTACACACCAATGGTTCGATCAGGCTTTGTGAAACTTCTAATGGAACTGGCGCTTAAGCATAAAGACGGCCATATCGTCTATACCCTTACCGACTAAACTTATTTTTACTAACAAACAGCACAAGGGGAATTGGAGCTGTTTAGCGGATAAATGTCACGGCAAGGCTTAAGGCGAGAGGAAAATCTAAAAATAAGCGATAGAATCGTTCATCACATGCCCTCGATGTAGCGCATTGCCGGATTTGATGGTTATTTTAAAACATTAAATCCTGCACGGTCAAAAAGGATTTTGGATATACTACTGAAGAACTTATCTCGTCCCTGGAACGATTTTACGTCGGACGATCTGCATTCTACCAATGTAAATCAATACTGGTGAATGGCGAAGAAACTTATCAGTTTATCAGCAGATTATATTTATGAGATGGCATATAAAATGGTTATCGTAGGTGGCTTTCTGCAATATGGAAAAATGAGAATCATAATGGCGGTGCCCAATGATATCACCGAAGTGAAAGAGATTGAAAGATCAGTTGCGCGAAAGTGAAGAGCAATTGGCTGGTCTTGTGGCCGATTTACACGGCTTCGTGTATCGTTGTGCTTATGATGAAAACTGGACGATGAAATTTATGAGTTCTGGTTGCGAAGACATTACAGGATACGAATCAGTCGATTTTATTGCCAACAAAAGCTTTCATATAACGATTTGATTTGTGTGGAAGAATGAAATTAGAGGGTGAAATGGGACATCGCCATTCAACAAGCATTTTGCGAGCCGGAACCTGAATTTGCCATGCCGATGGCAGTCGGCGCTGGTTTTGGGAGCGCGGGCATGCTGTTTATAACGATCCGGGGCGAGGTGGATTATCTGGATGGTTTTATCATGGATATATGAACGTAAAAATGCCGAAACAGCCCTTTATGAAAGATCAGCAAAAACTCAAAGCAATTTTTGATGGGGCTAATCTTGGGATTTCTATTATCGATTCCGAAGAAGGAAAATATATAATGGCCAACGATTGGTGGCTTATGTTTTTAAGGATTATACCGACAGGAAATGATACATTAATAATCTTGAAATCTAACATGCCGGAAGATCAGGCCCAAAAGTGTAGAATAAACAGCAGTTATCAATGGCGAAATTAGCCGTATAACATAGGCTCCAAAAGCGTTATATAACAAAGGACAAGCGCATAGTTTGGGGCGATTGCTTATCTCTGTTTTTCACCGCGTCCCTAAATGATCAGGGCAAACCCATATATCTGTTTGCAGGATAGTAATGGATATCACAGCTCAGAAAAAAATCAGGAGGCGCTGCAAAAAAGTGAAGGCTTTGATGCCGCAGGCTTATCACCAAAAAATTCTACTGATGTGATTTGATGATGGATGTTGAGATCCTAGGAAATTCGTCTATATCAGCCCATCTATCGAACGCTCAGGGATATACGGCATCCGAAGCGGAAAGTGAATCAAAATCTGAACGATCAAATTGCTGCAAATTCTATTCCGCTCGTCGAAGGCAATTGGCCGTGGCCTCAAAACGCTTCTTGGAAGATGAAAGCCACCACCTTTACAACCCCTTGCATACTGAAATTCAGCAACATACACAAGGATGGCCGGCTAATTTGGGTGGAGAGTTTATTCTATACGGCGCAATAATGAAAATAGAATAGAGGTAGTCAGGATAAGCCGTAATGTTGATAGACACCAAACGGATGGAGAGTGAATTACTTAATGCAAGGACAATCTGGAACTCAGATACTACCACCAAAGACAAATTCTTTTCTATTATTGCACACGATTGCGCAGCCCATTTATGATTTGCTGGGCCAGGCAAAATTGCTAAATGAAAGTATTATGCATATTCTCTCAAGATGAAGTTAAGCAATCGGCTCAAATGATTAATCAGGCGGCCGATAATGCCTATAATTTACTCGAAAACCTCCTGGAATGGTCGCGTTACCCAGCGTGGTATGCTGGCCTTCGATCCTCAAATCTGATGCTTTTCAAAGAAGTGGAGCATCAAATGAATCAGAGCAGCTGATCAGGCTAAAAGCAAATACAATTAATCAATGAAACAGATCAGCTTTCGATGATTTTGCCGACCAACATATGTTTGCAAACATCTTCGTAACCTGATTTCAAAATGGATTGAAGTTTTCAAATCCCAAAAGTTATATCCAAGAATTTATATCAAAAACCTACAGCTGAATCATTGCAGCTTATAATTGAAGATCAAGAGATATTGGAATGGATGATAGTAAACTGAAACAACTTTTTAGTCTCGAGAGTAAAGGAGAAAAGGGTACGGGTAACGAACCAGGATCGGGCTTGGGATTAATCCTTGTGAAGGAGTTTATGGAAAAGCATGGCGGAGATATCGCCGTAGAAAGCGAGCCCGGAAAAGGCAGTAAATTTATACTTACTTTTCCAAAATTTGATTGATAGAAAGGGATTGAGAGCCTGGTAATCAATACTTAATATAAAAAAACATGTCTAAAAGCTTTGAAAAATATTTCCTAATATATATTTTTGACATACTAATATTTACTTAAGATTTCGAATATGGCCAACAAACCAAAACCCTCCTCCGAACCAACCAACAGAGCAGAATATATTGCCGGTATTGGCGCTTCAGCCGGCGGCCTCGAGGCTTTGCAGGATTTTTTTAAAGCAGTACCGCTTACTACCGGAATTGCCTTTGTTGTGATTCAGCACCTTTCGCCCGACTACAAAAGTCTGATGGACGAACTGCTGGCACGACATACCAAACTCCGTATCTTAAAGGCAAAAGACGGGATGACGGTGGAGGCTGATACCATCTACCTGATTCCGCCGCGTAAAAATTTATCCATTTTTCATGGCAAGCTGGTGCTCGAAGATCAGGGTAACAGAACAGGACTTATTTTACCCATCGATATCTTTTTCAGATCACTGGCGATGGATCTGGGTAAAAATGCCATCGGCATTATCCTTTCGGGCACTGGTAGTGACGGAACGCTTGGAACACGTGCTATCAAAGAAGCCGGTGGAATGGTAATGGCACAAGACGAAGCCACAGCCAAATTCGATGGCATGCCCCGAAGCACTATTTCAACCGGATTGGTTGACTATGTGCTTCCCCCCGGAAAAATGCCAGGCGAATTGGTAAATTACATTAAGCATCCTTTTATTGGTAAAACAAAAAATATTGAGGACGTAATCAACAGCGAAGAAGACAGCCTGACCAAGGTGATGATGATTTTGCGCGATTATTGTGGCACAGATTTTAGCTATTACAAGGAAAATACCATTATTCGCCGTCTCGAACGCCGGCTGAGTATCAATCGTTTTGAGCGCATTGAAGATTATATCCGTTTTTTGTCAGAATCTGATAAGGAAAAAGATACCCTTTACAGGGAATTATTAATTGGTGTTACGCGCTTTTTTCGCGACGAAGAAGCCTTTAATATCTTATCAGAACAAGTGTTGCCAAAGCTGCTTGCCGAAAACCCCCGTCAGCTGCGTATTTGGTCGGTAGCCTGCTCCACAGGCGAGGAGGTTTATTCGCTCGCTATGATTTTGCAAGCTTTTGTGGAAGATCATAAGCTGCAAACAGAAGTTAAAATCTTTGCAACTGATATCGACAAACGTTCACTCGAACTTGCCGGACAAGGCTTTTATCCGGAAAGTATTATGAGCGATGTGCATCCAGAATATTTGACGCGCTTTTTTGTGAGAAAGGAAAATGGTTATCAGGTGGGCGAACGCCTGCGCAAAATGGCCATATTCGCTACACACAATGTATTAAAAGATCCGCCCTTTTCGAAGCTGGATATGATCGTGTGTCGGAATTTGTTTATCTACCTCAAACCAGATAGCCAAACACGGGTGCTGGGTGTTTTTCATATGGCACTCAAGCCTGGCGGATTCCTGTTTATGGGAAGCAGCGAAACGCTTGGGAATTTATCAGATGCCTTTGCAGTAATCAGTTCCAAACATAAAATCTATCAGCGAAAGAGTGGCTCCACTTTCAAGCTCGATGGTCAGTTGCCACTGCCTTATTCTTTTGCATCACGCTTCAATGCTGAGAAAAATGAATTGAACTACGGCCGGACATCAAAAAGAGGGAACGTTGC
>JAGYNM010000092.1 GCA_018399335.1 Bacteroidales bacterium
AAAGAGAAAGTAAAGCTATTGTAGTAAACGCTGCTGGAAGTATGGTTGCAGCATTTTTATTTGAACTTGCCACAATGCACCAAATTGAAGTGATTGGCACTGTGCGCAAACAAGAAACTGCCGACCACCTAATTGCTTCGGGATGGAAAAATGTTTTAGTTGAAAGTAGCACAGACTTCAGTAGTCAGTTAAAATCAATTTCAGAAAATCTTGCGGCAAACACTGCTTTTGATGCCATTGCCGGATCGTCAGCGGGGCTCTTGCTGAATGCCTTGCCTCCGGATTCGGAAGTTGTGGTTTATGGCGGACTTTCCAACAAACCAATCGCTGACATTAGCCCGCTTGGTTTAATTTTCGATAATAAAATGATCACCGGCTTCAACCTGAACGACTGGATGGCAGAAACCGATAGCATCACTTTTGAAGTAGCCCGCAACACCTTGACAGAAATCATACTTTCGGGCAAAGTGAAAAATAAGGTTCAAGCCGCTTATCCACTCACGGAAATAAGAGAGGCTATGAAAGCATATCTGAGTAATATGTCAGCCGGAAAAGTACTGCTAACATTCTAAAACTTATGATACCAGAACGCATCGGACTTTTTTTCGGATCTTTCAATCCCATTCATAATGGTCATATGATGCTTGCAAATTATATGGTCGAATTTACCGATCTACACAAATTGTGGTTTATCGTTTCGCCTCAAAACCCTTTAAAAGAAAAGAAAAGTCTGCTTCAGGAACATCACAGGCTCGATATGGTAACCAAAGCCATCGATGACGACCCGCGTTTTGAAGTAAGCGATATTGAATTCAGGATGCCACAGCCTTCTTACACCATTGACACGCTTACCCGCCTCAGCGAACGTCATCCTAACACAACTTTTTCGCTGATTGTTGGAATGGACAGCCTCGAAAATATTCATAAATGGAAAAACTATGAAGTACTGCTGCAGAGCTACAGACTACTGGTTTATCCCAGAAGCGGATTCACTGGTGGCGACCATTTAAACCATCCTTCGGTTCAGTTGGTCGATGCTCCTGAAATTGAAGTTTCATCCAGTTTTATTCGAAGAGCCGTTTCGGTAGGCAAAAATATTTCCTGGTTTATGCCTCCAAAGGCCCATGAATACATGACCTTGATGCATTTTTATGAATAAAATTTGTCAGCTAAAATAAACTGACACAAAACCAAACAGGCAAGATTTTTGTTATATTATGGTGAAACGCAATCAGTGATGAAAGAAACAGGAGAGCTTCAGGCTTTGATTAGTTTGGTAGATGAACCGGACGAAAAATTATATGCACATATCAAATCGCATATACTTTCGTACGGATCTGCTGCTATTCCATCGCTGGAATCGGCTTGGGAAAAGGCCTTCGACGATAATATTCAGCAACGCATTATCCAGCTGATTCATCAAATTCAACAGGAAAGCCTTTTTGCCGAATTGCACGAATGGGGCAGATTTGGATACGAGGACCTTTTGCGGGGCTATTTGATCATTACGCGTTATCAATATCCCGATCTTGACGTTGATGCGCTTACAAGAGAAGTTGGAAGAATTGTACAGGAAGTGTGGCTGGAACTGAATAACGAACTCACACCGCTCGAAAAAGTAAAAGTACTCAACCATATTTTTTACGATATCAATCATTTTAGCGGCAATACTTCAAATATTCACCTTCCCGAAAATTTCTACCTCAAAAATCTTTTAGAGACACGTAAAGGCAATCCGCTTTCACTAGGAATTTTTTATATTATCATTGCAAAAAGCATGCGCATCCCGATTTACGGAATCGATTTGCCCAAACATTTTATTTTAGCCTACACCGACGAACCAAAGGCAGAACAAACCGCAGATGACGTCATCTTTTATCTGAATCCTTTCAACAAAGGAGCTGTTTTCACGAAAAACGAAATTGATCTGTATGTGAAACAGTTACGATTAGATCCCAAAAGTTCTTATTATGCTCCTTGTGCAAACAAAGCCATTTTAATCAGACTGATCAACGGATTGGCAGAGAGTTATACACTGGCAGGCAATCATGAAAAATCGGCAGAATTACTTCATCTGCTTAAAGCATTGGATTAAATAACTTAGCTATTCATAAAAAAAGCAGCCCTGAAAACCAGGCTGCTTTTTTGTTAACCAAAACCAATTAAAGTACTAACCAAAATCACTCATTATGAAAAATCTTATTTGCTAATCCGTTGGTAACGGAACATATCAAATTTGCTGTCTTCAACATTACGGTAAATCGCTTGTGTGTCGAAAGGAATATCCTGGATTCCAGCTTCATCCTGCATAGCAAAGTGAATGTTCATTGCCTGATCTGACTGATAATTAGCGACAACTTTTGTGGTGTTGAATGGAATATCATCAACAAAAGCTTCAGGGTCGGCTTTTTGAAGATAATTCGCGGTATCGTAGTAATTTTGAACCACTTTGGCAGTGTTAAAAGGAATGTCGTCCACATAAGCTTCAATTGATGAAAGATTAGCTATTTGCCATTGTGCCGAGATCAGATTTACACTTACCAACTGAAAGATAATCGCTGCAATAATTCCTGTAGTTTTCATGACTGTATATTTTAATGTTTTCAATTTCAATTTGTTCTGTATCGTTAATAACGACTATCGTGCCATAGTTTATAACTTATTATTATATTGGCATTTATGTCTTGAATACAGTAAACAACCGAAGTGAAAAAGTGTTCGAAAAGCGTACAAATTTGTACGCTACTGAACAAAAAAAAGCATGAAAAAGAAATGATCAGCTATAGTTTTTCAGGAAATCAACCACTGCAGATTCAATTCGCGTATGTAAGTTCCTGTTATCTGATGGCACAAAACTTTGCCCGGTAACCTTTTCAAAGAGTTCGATATAGCGCGTTGAAACTTTTTGAATAAAATCATCTGTCATCTCCGGAACTGTTTGTCCTGCCTGCCCCTGAAATCCGTTTTCCATCAGCCATTCGCGCACAAACTCTTTCGAAAGCTGTTTTTGTGTTTCAGCTTTTTGAAAACGTTTTAGATATTCGTCAGCCATAAAATAACGCGATGAATCGGGTGTATGAATTTCATCTATCAACAGGATTTCATCACCGGATTTACCAAATTCATATTTCGTATCAACAAGTATAAGCCCTTGTTTTGCAGCCATTTCTGTGCCTCGCTCAAAAAGTGCCAACGCATACTTTTCAAGTTGAATATAATCCGGTTCACTTACGATTCCCTTTTCAATAATGGCTTCACGACTGATATCTTCATCATGACCCTCAGCTGCTTTGGTAGTAGGAGTGATAATGGGCTGTGGCAGGCGTTCGTGCTCTCGCAAACCATCAGGAACGGCTACTCCACAAATTTCACGATGTCCTTTTTTGTATGTTCTCCAGGCGCTTCCGCTCAAATAGCCGCGTACAATCATTTCAACGGCAAAAGGCTTGCAAAGCTGGCCAATGGTAACCACCGGATCGGGAGAAGCCAGCTTCCAGTTGGGCACAATATCAGCTGTGGCATCCAGAAAAAACCCAGCTATTTGATTCAAAACCTGACCTTTATAAGGTATAGGCCTTGGCAGCACTACATCAAAAGCCGAAATGCGGTCAGAAGCTATCATCACCAACAGTTCATCCTTAATGGTATAAACATCGCGCACCTTTCCTTGGTAAAATTTCGTTTGACCCGGAAAATGAAAGTCGGTAGTTAACAGTGCATTGCTCATGGTATTATTTTTTTTCAGGTTGACCAATCTGTTCCTCTCTGTGTTGCTGATAAGCTCTAATGATAGTAGTTACAAGCTTGTGCCTTACCACATCTTTTTCATCCAGCATGATGAATTCTATTCCATTAACATCTTTCAGGATTTTCATCGCCTGAAGCAATCCTGATGGTTGCCTTACGGGCAAGTCGATTTGTGTAATATCACCTGTAACGATAAAGTTTGAAGCCTTTCCCATTCGGGTCAAAAACATCTTCAGCTGACTTTGTGTGGCATTTTGCGCTTCATCGAGGATTGCAAAAGCATGATCGAGCGTTCTTCCGCGCATAAAAGCTAAAGGAGCAAC
Organism: Bacteroidales bacterium; assembly: GCA_018399335.1. Taxonomy (GTDB): domain Bacteria; phylum Bacteroidota; class Bacteroidia; order Bacteroidales; family F082; genus UBA5536. The sequence continues at coordinate 4,071 of JAGYNM010000092.1, forward strand.
CTCAATGGTGCCGTCTTCCAGGTATGTTAAAAGTTTTTGGGTAGGCAACATATCACGCAGGGCATCGTAAAGCGGCTGGAGATAAGGATCCAGTTTATCTTTTAGATCACCTGGTAAAAACCCCAGATTTTCACCGGCTTCAACAGCTGGCCTTGTAAGAATAATACGCTTTACCTGTTTGTTTTTCAACGCGCGTACGGCAAGTGCTACCGCTGTATAAGTTTTTCCGGTTCCGGCTGGCCCGATGGCAAATACCAAATCATTTTTTTCACTTGCCTTGACCATTCTTTTTTGGTTGGTAGTGATTGCTTTCACTTGCAAACCAGCTCTGCCATAAACAAGTACATCACCATTTGTGGCGGGAGAAGCAGTTTGCTGATCATCTTTACCTTGCATGATTTGTTCGATCAACAATTGGTTGATCTTGCCAAATTGCTCCAGATTTACCATTAATAATTCTAGCCTCGAGCTGAAAAAGGCCAGCTCTTCCGGGTCGCCGATAACTTTCATGAAATCGCCGCGGGCAATAATACGCAGCTTGGGAAAATAAGTTTTTATCTGATCGAGATAAATATCTGATGGTCCGTAAAGATCAATAGGGCTAACGTTTTCTAGTTGAATGATCTGTTCGCTCATAGGCGTTTGGTAGTAAGATTTATTTTGTGTGGCAAAGATATTCAAGAATTAAAAGGTATCTGCATCTTATGCTGAAACTTATCATCATTTTGGATGAATAAAAGATCCTGAAAGCAAAAGAAGGTCGTTGGAAATTTAACAAAGCATGCTGCCATTCATCCCTATTTGAATATCTTTGCACGAGGCTTGACCTGATCGCCTAAAGATCAGTCAAACTTTATTACGCAGTGAATTCAAAACCATGGCAATCATAACATTAACAAGCGATTGGGGAACTTCAGACTACTATCTGGCTGCCGTAAAAGGAACCATATTATCTCAATTGCCCGATGTAAAGATTGTAGATATCAGCCATCATATCGCTACTTTTGATGTGGAAGGTGCTGCGTTTACCATACGACATTGTTACCGGAATTTTCCAACTGGAACGGTACACCTCATCGGGATAAACAGCGAGGAATCGAACGAAGCACCACACACCATTGTAAAAGCCCGCGGACAGTATTTTATTGGTGCTGACACAGGCATCTTTTCCATGATTCTTGAAGGTGAACAACCCGAAGAAATCATTGAGATAGACATCCCGCTCGATTCTGATTTTTACACCTTTAGCACACGCGATCGATTTGTGAAAGCTGCTGTACAACTTATCAAAGGCACACCGCTTAACGATCTCGGATTTTCGCGCGAAGAGATCAATAAGCGTTTACCCTTTCAACCTGCAACTACTGCCGATTCTATCAAAGGTATGGTGATTCATGTGGATGCCTATGAAAATCTGATCACCAATATCAGCGCCGATATCTTTAAGGCGATCAGGCAAAACCGTCCTTTTGAAATTTACAGTTCAGGATACCGTATTCATAAGATCAGCGAAGGTTATCAGGATGTTGAAGTAGCAGATTTGGTTGCGCTTTTTGGATCGCACGGCCTGCTCGAAATTGCCATTAACCAGGGCAAAGCATCTTCTTTAATGGGAATCAAAAGGAATACCTCCGTATTTATTTCCTTTACCGATCGCTAGCTCAGCAAGCAGTACGCGCTCCGCAGCTTCGGCGGTAAATTTGCCAAACCAGCCAGCTTACAGCCAATCCCAACAAGGCTCCTCCCAGGATATCTCCCGGATAATGAACGCCTAGATAAACACGACTATAAGCCACAACAGCAGCCCAGGGAAAAAGTATCCATCCTATTTTTGGATAATACTGTCGCAGCAAAAACCAGACAAAACCAGCCATAGCAAAGCTGTTGGCAGCATGCGAAGAAACAAAGCCAAAAGCACCTCCGCATTTACCTGATGCCAAATGTATCAAAGGCTGCAAATCAGGATCGTGGCATGGCCTGGGTCTTTCGAAAACAAATTTAAAAGCCCTTACAGATAATTGATCCGAAAGACTTATCAAAACAGCTATAAACAATAAAACTAAAATGCTTTGCCACTGATATTTACGAATGATTAAATACAATAAAATCAAGTAAAATGGAATCCAGGTAAGTTTAGCCGAAAAGAATAACATCACCGGATCGAACCAGCTGGCATGCAGGCCGTTCAAAAAAAGGAAGAGGTCGGTATCAATCTGATTTAGCCAATCTATCATCGTTTATTCTGTAGCTTCAGCACCAAGCAATTCCCGCTTGAGTTCGTAATAACTGTTATTGTAGGGATCGCGTCGCAACAGCTGATCGAGCATCTCGAGCGCCTTTTTTGATTTACCCTTTTCCTTAAATTTCTCAAAACGTTCGATATGCCAGGCATCGCTGCGGCAGGTAAATCCGGGAGTTTCGCCAATAATGGTTACCAGGCCACGGGCGGAAGTTTCTGTGCCTTCGAGCGTAAACAAAACGGGCACTTCAAAACGGGTATATCTGTCGTCCTGACAGGTGTTCCACATTCCTTTTGTAGCTCCCAAAAACTCCTGTACCTTTTCGTTAAGCCCGTAATGCAGCGGATTTCTCAAACTTAAATCACCAAGCTCATTGTCGCAGCTTACAGTAAATTTCATGATCATTGTACCAATAATACAGTTCTTGCGGGCTTCGGGAGTATAATCCACCATGCTAATCATCACACGCTCAAACTCTCCGGCACCACCTTTAAAACGGTAATTCAACACCTGACGCAAAGTCTCTAACCGCTCTTCTGCCAGTTGCTGATGCAAAATTTGCTCATCCTGCGCTCTCAATAAAACGGAAAAGCTTAATAAAACTAAAATAAAAATCGCACGCATAAGTCCTGATTTTGGGGCTAAATTACGACAAATCGGGGTATTGGATTGCATCATGCTGAAATTTGGTTTTGCGGTTGATCTGTTGGATTCTTGCCATATTGACTATTAAATTAAAACGCAAAAGCTTGTAAACCAATTTGTAGTGTTGAAATTCTTCGTGTAAAATAAATATTGTAATAATCTTCGCCTGAATAGAGCCTCACAAAAAAACTCACATCCCTAACGTTTATTGGTTTGTAAGCCAGTTTGGCCAGAAAATTGAATCTTTCACCAAAATCAGCAGGGCTGGCTCCACCTCTCTCACCAAAAATCCAGGTTGTTTCAAAAGTAGCACTCCAAACAGGAATTTTAGATGCATAAACCTGATCTTCATCAAAAAATTTCTTTAACTGTTTCCAGCTAAAACGGTAAATTCTTAACCTGTTGTGCCAACGAAAATCGCCATAATGCCCTTGAAGTTCAGGATTCATTTCCAGCCCGGGATGTATTTCAAGTGAGGTTTTGATATACTCATTTGTATTAGAAAAAGGCAGTAAGTGACGATTAAAAAACAGCCCTATTTCAAAATAATTTGTTGAAAAATTCCCGGTTTTGGTGTTGATCGTACCATCAGAAAGATAAAAATCCCCTTCCTGTCCGTTTGAGTGATGAGCCAGCGTGAGGAAAATATAAAGCGTATGAGAAAACTCGCCTCGCTTAAGCTGAATCTGACGATAAAAACTCACATAAGGATTATAACTGGGTGTTCTTATAGGCAGGGACTCTTCTGCTAACATCCTTATCCTGATTGCAGGAGAAATGGTTGCTCCCCAACGCGCGTCCTGACTTGTACGAATTAAAAAGTAGGGTTCGATAGATGCTTCAAATATCAAGGGTTCCAGATTTCCCAGACCTTGTGAGAAAGTAATATAACTCTCATTTTGATTAGCTCTTATTGCCTCAAAAAAGGTGTTTTCCGGCAATTCAGGATCTGACTGAGCACCAAGGGTCTGAATTGTTGTAACCGCAAGGATGAAACCCGCAAGTAAAATTGATATTTTCATGATCTTCTCCCCCTACATATTTTTAATCTCACTTCATTTTTGAAAAATATTAGACTTAAAAAGTAACAGAAATTTTACAATCATCTTCCGCATATCACCAATCACATCAAAAAACGGACAGTCATCAGAAATAAATTGATTCATTAAACGGAAATATTAACCCTTTGAAAAAGAGCTACTTATTAAATGCGATTTCGTCAAATTCATTATCCTTACATACGCCACCTGCCAACTTTCTATCATAATAGCTGCTTATAACAATCTGTTTATCAGACTTTAAACTATCTGAAATGATTCGCTTTTTCACATTTGTTAATATTAACTAACCTACAAAACTTAATAAAAGGGAAGCTAATCTTCCCTGATATATATTTACAATACTCTAGCTGTTGTCATTGGCTTTGGAGCCTTTACAACAAGAATACGGGCTGTTTTGTCGCTTTTGTTATACAAACAATGCACGATATCTTTCGGGCTTTCGACCAGGCTATTTTCTTCTACCTGCACTATTTCCTCGCCAACCTGAATGCTGGGTGTTCCTTCGATGACGAAGAAAAACACATCCACCGGCGTGATATG
>JAGYNM010000093.1 GCA_018399335.1 Bacteroidales bacterium
TCAATTCACAGAACTCGTTTTCTGTTTTTTATGAAATATCATTGAAAAGTAGATTAACAATAATAACAACTCGAGCCCCACGCCTACCTCAAGGCAGCCAAAGCCTCCACAACATGCTGTTTTACGCTTAGCTGCGAATTGAACACATGCACACATTCGCCAGCTTTGTTGAAGACATAGGTTACCCTGCCTGGCAACAATCCCAGCATACTTTTGGGCACTCCAAACAATTTCCGAACCTTGTTATCAGGATCGCTCAGTAAATTAAACGAAAGCTGATATTTCGCAGCAAAATCACTATGCTTTTGCACGCTATCGGCACTAATTCCAAAAACCATTACATCATTATCCACAAATTCCTCATAATGATCCCTAAAGGCACAAGCTTCCGCCGTACAACCCGGCGTATCATCCTTAGGATAAAAGTAAACCACCATGGCTTTATCCCCAACAAAATTTGAGGGCGAAATCCATTCACCTTTTTGATTTAATAAACTGAATACCGGCAATTTATCACCAGGTTGTATAGTAGACATTATTGTAAAAGTTTTTTTTCTTTATGAACCAATCACATGCTTCAACGCAGTTTCAACGTCAGCAGACTGAAACTGATAACCAGCCTGAAGCAATTTATCAGGCTTCACCAAAGCGCCTTTCAACAGCATTTCATCAGCCATTTGTCCCATCAAAAGCTTTAGTGCTGCACCTGGAACAGGAAACCATGCCGGGCTTTTCATGCTTGCACCGATGGCTTTGGCTAATTCGCCCTGCCGCACTGGCTGAGGAGCCGTGAGGTTATAAACACCATCACTTGTTTTATTGGACAACAAAAACAACATAGCACCAATCTGATCTTCGATATCAATCCATGAAACCCATTGGCGGCCAGAGCCAATTTTTCCTCCTGCATAAAACCTAAAGGGCAGCATCATCGGCTTCAAAGCACCGCCATCAGCCGAGAGCACCACTCCAGTGCGCAGCAATACAAGCCGATCAGTAAACGGCTTTAATGACTGTGCAGCTTGCTCCCATTCAGCTGTAAGACTGGCCAGATAACCCTTACCTACAGTATCAGATTCGGTGAAAATCTGTTCTTCATGATGACCATAAAACCCAATAGCAGATGCCTGCAGAATAACGCTAAAACGCAAATCAGCGTGACGAAGAAGTGTGCTAAGCTTTCGTATTGGCTCTACACGGCTTTTCAAGAGCACTTCCTTGCGCTTAGCTGTCCAGGGAGCATCAGCAATACCAGCTCCAGAAAGATTAATGAGTGCATCGCTGTTTTCGAGGGCTGCAAAAAGCTGTTCTTCGGGTTGACTCCAACTCAAAATCTGAAAACCAGCGCCTTCAAACTGTTTGTGTGCCTCTTCGGGACGACGGGTCAGCAAAACGACATCGTTTTTGCCTGCCAACCGCTTTAACAAAGCAGTTCCTATCAAACCGGTTCCTCCTGCTACTACTATTTTCATTTCGTTGCGTTTGTATGAAAACACTTGTAAAGCGCTTTTGTTTGATCGCCTTCAGATATTCAAAACTAAAATTTGGCCTTAACAACTATATATGTCTAATGGCCGCCAACAAAGCAATTTTTAGCTGCAATTCGTTTACCTTTGCACCGCAATTACGCCGCACAGTGAAACCGAATATTTCCTATAACCGCATCTGGAGCATCGCCTACCCAATCATACTGGGCAGTGTGGCACAAAACCTTATCAACGTCACCGACACTGCTTTTTTGGGTCGTGTGGGTGAGGTAGCTTTGGGTGCTTCTGCTTTGGGAGGGATGTTTTATCTGGTGTTGATCATGCTGGGGCTTGGATTTGGCACCGGAGCTCAGATTATTATTGCCCGTCGTTTTGGTGAAGGAAAAAACGATCAGATAGGCAAAACCTTTGTTCATGCCTTTTATTTTATGCTTCCGCTTGCAATTGTGGCTTTTGTTACGCTTTTGTTTTTTGGCAATCAGATACTCAGGCCGCTCGTTAGCTCCGATGCCATTTACGAAGCCAGCGTTAGATTTCTGGATTACAGGGTCTACGGCTTGTTTTTTGCTTTTGGCCAGATTATTTTTCGTTCTTTTTACATCGGCATAGCCCGTACGCAAATCATTACCTGGAGCACGCTGGTGATGGCCATCGTAAATATTGCCCTGGATTATGCCCTAATTTTCGGACATTGGGGCTTCCCTGAAATGGGTATCGAAGGAGCTGCTTTGGCCTCGGTGATTGCCGAAGGAGTGGCGCTGGCTTTTTTGCTCATCAATACACAATACCGGAAGCATCCGGCCAACTTTCAGCTGTATCAGTTTGGCATCTGGGATAAAGAGCTGTTTATTCGAACATTCAAACTTTCAGGGCCAATTATGCTTCAGAATTTTCTTTCGCTGAGTGTTTGGTTTGCATTCTTTCTGCTGGTCGAAAAACTGGGCGAGCAAGCGCTTGCAATATCTAATATCATCCGCAGTGTTTATGTGGTATTGATGATTCCTATCTGGGGATTTGCCTCAGCTTCCAATTCTCTGGTGAGTTACCTCATCGGAATGCAATATCCGCAGCTGATATTTAAACTTTTGAAACGCATTCTGGTGCTTTGTGTTGGAGGCGTGATAATGCTTATACTCTTTAGCATATTTTTTCCGCAAGCCATTATCAGCATTTACACCAATGACCCCGAACTGATCAAAAACAGCATACCGGTTTTGCAGGTAGTAAATACAAGCGCCATTGCACTGGCATTTGGTTTTGTGCTGTTCAATGGAGTTTTGGGTACAGGCAAAACAAACATCTCATTTATAATTGAATTGCTTGTACTTGGGTTTTATATTTTCTACGTTTACATCCTCGTCAGACACTTCAATGCCGATGTTGCTCTTGTTTGGACTTCAGAAATTATCTACGGCCTTATGCTGAGCTTATTATCATGGATCTACCTCAAAAAAGGCAAATGGCTTAGCTCTTCGGTGTGATTATTAAGTCATTTTATATTTTGTTTCAAAAACGATTCGCCTTTATCAGTTTTAAGTTTTAATCTGCCCAAACCATATCAATGAATCTTATAAACCTCAGAATAAAACGGTTTTAATCACCTGATTAGAATTTGCCGTTTCGATCCTCACGAAATACAATCCTTTGCTGTGTGCAGAAATTAAAACAGGAATTTCGTTTACGTTTGTAAAGCTTTGACGGTAAACGGTTTTTCCGGATAAATCCATCATATAAACATTCACAAATTGTTGAATTTCATTGAATTGTATTTTAAAAGAACCATTACTCGGACTGGGAACAAGGTATGCACTTGCATCATTTGAAAGCTCGCTGTTTGCAACTAAAAGCTCCCATAAAAGCTGTGGGTAACCGTCGTTTCCTGAAGAATTGATCGACCATATATCAATAAAATCCCAGCCTGCATCTGTAAAAGTACTTTCCATTTTCATCTCAGCAGTTGTTTTACCAACACCTGCCGAGCTTACATTTTGCCCTGAAGTTTCCATATCCCAAAAGCTGTTGAAGGCGTTTGCTCCGTAGCCTGCCAACCCACCTGTATAACTTGCAGTACCTGTTACCAATCCTGTACTATAAGCATTATTTACTGCACCTGCCAAACTTCCAATCAGCCCCCCCACACGATTTGCTCCACTGGTTGCTGCTCTGCTATAACAATCATTCACTTGTGGGCTTCCTGTTGACATTTCTCCGATAAGCCCTCCAACATAATCTTCTCCAATCACCTCTCCATACGAAGCAGAAAACTGCATGGAACTTCCGTTGTTCAGCACACCAGTAATACCTCCAGTACGATTACCTCCTAAAATCAGGCAATTAGTCTGAATTCTGCTGATCTGGGAATTCCCCAGTATACCGGCAAGACCTCCAACAGTATGTAAAGCAATATTGATGCCTGATAATTCTATTTGATCCAAATTACTGTTTATAATACTGCCAGCAATGAGACCTGAAGAATTATTGGACTGACAATTCGCTGCTGTAAGACTCAATCTTTCTATTTGCGCTTGTTCGAGATATGCAAATAAACCTGTATAAGACGCTCTGGGCAAATTGATTGTCATATTGCTGATCGTATATTCATTTCCATCCAATGTACCTTTGAAATGAAATCCAACTGCTGAGCTACCCACCGGAAGCCAACCTTTGCCGTAATTCCATATTACAGAAGCTGTTAAATCAATATCATTTTCTAAGCGATAATGTGCTTCCAATCCCTGATGCATGGCAGCCAGTTCGTTGGCATTATGAATTAAATATGGGTCTATTTCCGTACCATTTCCTTCAAGGCTGGCCAAATCTGGTATTTCCAATGCTGCATATCCCGAAAAATCTTTAAAGTATGGATAATCACCATCAATTCGCCATAAAGTGTTGAAGTTAAAATATTTGTAGGTGCTTTGCTGTTTCATTTCAGCTGTGGTTTTACCTATAGCACCAGGCGCACCGCCAGCACTCGATTGCTGACCTGATGTTTCTGTATCCCAAAAACTATTATACACATTGCCTGTGCCATATCCAATAAGCCCGCCTACATATTCTCCAGTACCAATAACCAGTCCTGTGCTGTATGATCTGTAAATTTTTCCGGCCCATAGAAAACCGACAAAACCGCCAACCTGATTTTCACCTGACACTTCGGCATTACTGTAAGAATCGCTAATAAACTGCTGGCCATTCATAAGTTGACCGGCAAAACCACCAACATCATTCGTTCCCGTTACACTCCCTGTTGAATAACAATGCCTGAATTCCGCGTGATTAGTAATATATCCAGCAATACCACCTGTCATATTATGTCCCTGTACACTAACATCAGCATTTACCCGATGCACCAGGCCTCCGCTTATTGAACCAAATACACCTCCAGTCATCGTTATTAAACCTGTTATTGTACCACTTACAATCACGTTTTCTACATAGCTGTTATCAATTTCACCAGCCAAACCTCCAACATTACTTGCACCAGTAACGTGAACGTTAGTAAGTCTGATGTTTTTCAAAGTAGCATCCATAACACTTCCAAACAAACCCAGTCGAGAATTTTCTGGATAATTCAAATAAAGGTCTTCAATGGTATAGGCCTGACCATCATATGAACCTGTAAATTCATTTGAAATGGCCCCTATCGCAATCCAGCCATGATAGTTAAACCAAGAGGCTGTTTCTGAAGCATCAATGTTGGCTGTTTGAAGGTAGTGCTTATCCCAGTTTACATCATCAACAGCAATCCAATACAAGTTTTCTAAAGATTCAACAGTGTAAGGGTTACCAATACTGCCATCTCCTGAGGCAGGTGGAATGGCATTTTGAGGTAGCATTTCTGTGAACAACAAAAACATAAATACCAGAAAAAAGACAGTCTTTTTCATTGCTTTTAAGATTTGTTAAAAAATTGGTTATTTTACATATAATCGAAAATGATCTTACCATTTTAACAGGATATTCTGGTTATAATCAAACTTGAAGCAACAAATCAATCATGAAAAAATCCATAACATAATTACCATAAGAAATCGACAAAAATGTTCTGGATGACCCTATCAAAGATAAGGTTTTTACGTGCAGAAAGCAATCATTTTCAGCACATTTGAACCTATTTATAACAATTCTAAATAAATTAAACCAAGAAGGTTTTGAACAAAAGGAAGAGGGTGCAAGGTTCTTTATATTGTTTTTCAAACAAAAAGCAAAACTCGAGATTTTCAAACCACAAACAAGTAACTTAGATAAATATAAAAGGGCTAATGAATATGAATCGTTACTGATCAAAAACTTGGATCTGATGTGTTCTCGTTAATAAGACGCTGGTTTCATTTTTAGATGAATTCGAAAGAATTAACTTTTTGAATAACAGATAATTGACAGCTGGAAGGATTTGATATTTAATCTTGGTTTAATTTCCGATATAAGCTGCGAAAAGCAATTAGAAAGCTAATCACATCAATGTCATTGTGTTTTACGGCATTATTTTAGGCTTTCTATCAGTGCGATGACAATTGGCGCACATCCATTACTTTGTAGAATTCTTAAAAAGAATTGTCTGCCATTCAGAAAACTTCCCGAGCTGTTTGATGTTCAAAACATCAGGATTTATTTCATACCTATATGATATTCAATCCTATAATACACAAAACAATCCTTATTGTTCTACGTTTAATTCGAATTATTTAGATCGAACCCGGGTTAATAAATCACATAATTATAAACCATATTTCCCACCCCGGTAACCAAATTAATCTCATCACTATCGTGAAGGCTGCCAACAGCAAAAGGTGTTTCGCCCGTGAGTCCGGAGGAAATAATCATTTTACCGTTCTTGTCAATCAGATAAATCTCGCGCGAAGCTTCCGAAACAACGCCAAGCAGGCGTTTGCGCTTTGTTATATTGAAAAATCGGGGCTTGGTAACGATTGTATTCTTAAATGTAAAGCGAAACAAATCCTTTTTAAAACGATCAAAAATTTGAAGTTCGTCGCCATCGAGGTAAATAAAGTCGGTATTCCCATCCTGGTTAAAGTCTTCATACAGAAAGAAATGATCAGCATTGAACTGTCCAAAATCAGTTGTTGACAATTGACCCGATGACGATACATACAGCAATTTGCCCTGCTTATCGCTTGTGAGCAGGATTCCTTTGCTGTTTGTTTTATTCAGGTAGAAATCAGCATGAACTGACTTCTCCAACTTTCCCCTGGGGCTTATTCTCACATTTCCCCTTCGGTCAACAATTCTTACATTGCCTTTGATATCAGTGATGATAATATAGTCTTTTCCGGCAGCAATAAGGCGCTCAACCTGCTTGGTAACGATCTCGAGCGAACGCGGTTTTTGCCAGCCATCTACCTGGTTTCCATTCAGTTCATAATTATAGGTTAACTTATCGGCGCAGGAAACCAAAATGCGATAATCTTTTCTGTTGTTGTAGTCAAAAACCGCAATGCCATTGGTTGCCTGCGATCTAAGCTTCACAGGATAGCCAGCAACATTGTTCCCATTACGATCAATCAAATGCAGGTAATTAGCCGTATTGAATAAAAACTGAAACTTGCCATTTTTATAATAATCGACCACAAACACCTCACTGATAGGTGTTTCAGAAAGCTGCTTCTTCCATATCACTTCTCCGTCGGGATTAATCAGGTAAAGCTGATTTTTGGCATCAAACACTATCAGATTGTACTTAGAAGTTATGTGATCTTCAACGATATGCGGCTTTCCGATAATAGGATGCTCCAATTCCGTTTTCCAGGCTACCAAGCTCTCCTCCTTATAGTTAGGATTATGCTTGAGGGTCATACTCTGGTAAACCAATTCATTAAAACTGGTAAACTGCACTGCAAAAGCCTCAAATTCCCCAAAAACCTGCTGATTACGTTTAAGCTGATACCTGAGCTGATTAGAACCAAAAGATTCAAGCAGTGGCAAGCCATCGCGCAAATTCAAATAAAGCGAGATATTAGCCTGATCGGACATATTTTGCCTAAAACGCTTAAAATTATCGTTCATATCCAATGTGCGACCAGAGCGATAAAGATGCAAAACCTCTTCGAGCAGGGATGAATCGTCGGCAACAAGCAAATATTGATCTGTAATCAAATAATAACGTCCGGTAGGTTTGCCAAAAACTGTCCCGAAAATTTTACCCGTAAAACCTGTTGGGTTCAGTTGATGAATCACTGCATTTTCAACCTTGCGCGAATTTCTTCCGCCTGCAACCTGCCCCAGCCGACTCATAAAACGTTCTGCCAGCTGCTCTTGTTCCAGTCGTGCCACAAACACGGGTTGATTTGAAATGCCGGTATAAACCAGACCAAGTTCTCCGCTTAATGCAGGTAAAAGCTCTTCACGGATATCCAGGCCAAAACTTTTCTCAAAATCACTTACTACAGTGCTATTGGCAGTGCGTTCCCAAAATGCCTGAAAGTCTTCAATATTCAAAGTCAGCAAGATACGACTTGAAAAAGGCAATACATTATACACTGTGCTGATTCCTGCATTGAGTCCTCTGAGATGATAAAGGTAATTACCACTATCGGCAAGGGCATAGCCGTTAAGCAATACGTCCTGTTCTTTAACGAGCAAATCTAAAGCAGACCAACTTGCCAGTTCGCTCACAAAATCTTTCACCTCAATGGCATAAGTATCTGCTGCATTTGTGCTTAAAAGATCTGCAAAAAAAGGATAGTTTAAATACACATAAGCTTCAGCAGCTTGTCCTTTAATATTTTCAAGCTTTTGCAAATCCGGCTTTTTATTGATTGCTTCTCCGCTTTTGATTGTTTGCAAAGCTTTATCAATCAACGCTTTATCAAAACTACCAATCAATAACCCATTTTCAATTGCAAAGGCATACTGCCTTCCCTCAGC
>JAGYNM010000094.1 GCA_018399335.1 Bacteroidales bacterium
AACCTGGAAGGCGTGATGAAAAGTCTCGAAATATTGACCTCCGATTGGGGATTGGGAATGGGTGCGCGGCGTATCACTGTTTCTACCATTGGCATGATCCCGGCGATGAAGCATTTTATTGAAAATTCCGAATGTCATCTGGCTGTGAGCATGCATACGCCATTTCATGACGAGCGTAAAAAACTGATGCCCATCGAAAATGTGTATCCTATAGAACAGGTTGTTGCGATGTTGCGCGATTACGACTTTGGCAAGCAGCGTCGTATTTCGTTTGAATACATTATGTTTAAAGGCATCAACGACACTCCTCGCCATGTGAAGGAAATTGCCAGATTACTTAATGGTCTGCGCTGTCGGATAAATCTCATCCGTTTTCATCCGATTCCCGATACACCACTGCAAAGCTCTGACGAAGCTACCATACAGGAATTTAAAGAAGCACTTATTAAGAAAGGTATTCGTACCACAGTACGTGCCTCGCGCGGACAAGATATTTTTGCAGCCTGTGGCTTACTTTCGACCAAAGAATTAGTAAAGCAACAGACTCCTGATTTTTAAAACCAAAACTATGAAATTGAAACTCGCACATACCAAAGGCTTTGCCAGTGATAACTGGTCGGGCGTTTCACCCGAAGTGATGGAAGCCTTGCAACTAGCCAATCAATTGCATCATCCTGCCTATGGCGAAAACGATCCCATGATGCAACAAGCCGAAAAACGTTTTCAGGAAGTTTTTGAAACGGATTGCAAAGTGTTTTTTGTATATAATGGCACAGGTGCTAACGTGCTTGCTGTGCAGCATTTGCTCAAATCGTGGCAGGCTGTTGTGGCGCCTCACTCGGCACATCTCAATGAAGATGAAGGCGGCGCTCCTGAGAAATTTACAGGCGGTAAAATCCTTACTGTGGACTGCCCTGATGGGAAAATTCGCCCGGAACAGCTTGAGCCATTTTTGAGTAGCATTGGTTTCCAGCATCATGTGCAGCCCAAGCTGATTAGTATTTCACAGGTTACCGAAATGGGAACCTTATACAGTCTACATGAAATCAAAGCACTGGCCGATTTTGCCCATCAACAGGGAATGTATTTGCATATGGATGGAGCCCGCATTGCCAATGCTGCTGTGGCTTTGGGTGTTTCCTTCAGCGAAATGGTGACCCAAACCGGTGTGGATGTTTTATCCTTTGGCGGCACCAAAAACGGATTGATGTTTGGCGAAGCTGTGGTATTTCTGAAACCAGAGCTGGCCGAAGGATTTGAATACAACCGCAAACAAGGCATGCAGCTGGCCAGCAAATTGCGTTTTATCACCGCACAGTTTCTGGCTTATCTGGAAGATGACCTCTGGAAACGCAATGCTACACAAGCCAATGCCATGGCACGTTTGCTGGCTGATGAACTGGAACAGGTCAATGGCATCAGCCTGAGCAGAGCCGTGGAGGCCAATGGTGTTTTTGCGATTATGCCTGCTACACTTATCCCGCAACTGCAAAAGGAGTACTTTTTCCACGTTTGGAACGAAAGCAATAATGAGGTACGGTTGATGTGTTCTTATGATACCACAACCGAAGATGTGCAGGGTTTTGTGGCCGCCGCCAAAAGGCTTTTAAAGTAAAAAACATTAAATTTCCGGATTATAATCGTGAAATTTTATAAGAATTCGCGATTATAATCTGGAATATTCATAAATTTGAAAAAAATTGTGATGATAGCACGTCAATTGTCAGAAAGAATCATTCCAAAATTTTTCAAAGGGAAAGCCATTATTATTCTGGGTCCTCGCCAGACTGGTAAAACCACTTTACTTAAAAAACTGGTAAATGAAGATTTTTCGGCCTATAAATCCTTATGGCTTGATGCTGACGATCCATCGGTTCGCGCTGAACTAAGCAATCCTAATCTCGCTGATATAAAAAGAATAGTAGGAAAAAATCAGATTATCATTGTCGATGAAGCTCAACGTATTTCATCAATTGGGCTCACATTAAAAATGATAACAGATCACTTTAAGTCTGTGCAGTTGTTAGTCACAGGTTCTTCTGCGCTTGATATTGCGCAAGGCACAACCGAACCGCTTACTGGTCGCAAATATGAATATTTGTTATTGCCGCTTGCTTTTGAAGAATTACAACATCACCAAGGTTTTCTTGAAGAGAAAAAGGCACTTCACAACAGACTGATTTTTGGTGCATATCCGGAGATTGTTACAACAGAGGATAGCCAGCTTGATGTGCTTAAGTTATTATCAGGCAGTTATTTATATAAGGATGTTTTTAAGTACAAGGATTTAAGGCGACCAGAATTGCTCGAAGCTTTGCTTCAGGCATTAGCATTTCAGCTTGGTTCAGAAGTTTCTTTTCAGGAACTTAGTGCAACTATCGGGGCTGATCCGGAAACGGTGAGGCGTTACATTGAATTATTGGAAAAAACCTATGTAATTTTTCGCTTGAGATCGCTAAGCAGGAATTTGAGAAATGAGCTGAAAAAATCGCGAAAAATTTATTTTTTTGATAACGGCATACGCAATGCGTTGATCAATAATTTCAGTCCTTTAAACTTGAGAGAAGACCGCGGAGCTTTATGGGAAAATTTCCTGATGAGTGAAAGGATGAAATACCTTTCAAATCATAACATTTATGTGAATCCTTATTTTTGGCGAACGCATCAACAACAAGAAATTGATTATATCGAAGATCTAAATGGTAAACTCTATGCTTTTGAATTTAAGTGGAATATAAAATCCAAAGCCCGTATCCCACTAAGTTTTTCAAAAGCCTATCCCAATCACAGTTTTCAAGTGATAACACCAGAAAACTACCCCGATTTTTTATTGCCTGAAACTACTTGACAGCCCTGTTATTCACCAAGCAGCTTATCAATTTCTGCTGCCATCTTCCGGTCTTTTTCGGTCACAATATCACCAGCATCATGCGTGCTAAGGGTGATTTCTACTTTGTTATAAACATTTGTCCACAAAGGATGGTGACCCATCTTTTCTGCGATCAGCGCTACCTTTGTCATAAAGGCAAAGGCTTCGATAAAGTTGTCAAAAGTAAAACTGCGTTTCAGGCTGTTGTTGGTTTCTTTCCACATAATACAATTGTTTATTATTCAGTATGGTATATATCTTATATCGTTTTACGTTTTTTTATAACTCTTATACAATGAAACAACTAATATTGTTCAAAAACAGTATGTTTCAAGCTGGCTTTATGTCTGCATTTATTTCAAAACTATTTCAATATTTTTGGCGATAGATTACTAATCAAAACCCGCATTTGCGAAATAGCCATTAAATTTAATTTCTCAAGTCTTTCTTTAGGTTCATAACCTGCTTTAATCAGTTCTGCATTCATGCTCTCCATATTTGACAATACAACTAATTGCTCTATGGTTGCATAATCTCTGATGTTTCCTTTTTTCATTGGATTTTCTTCTCTCCATTTCTTTGCAGTCATACCAAACAAAGCAATATTCAACAAATCTGCCTCATCAGCATATATAAAAGTGCTCTTTTCTACATTTTTAGGAATCAGATTTTCTTTAATAGCATCGGTATGAATGTGATAATTCACTTTAGCCAGTGTTCTTGTCAGATTCCATTCAAGTTGTTTTAAGTCAAATTCTTCCTGCTTTAAACGTTTGAATTCCATTAACAGATAAATTTTGAATTCAGCGCTTATCCAGGAGGCAAATTCAAGAGCAATATCCTGATGTGCAAATGTTCCCCCATTCTTTCCTCTTTTAGACACAATGCCCTTTGCATTTGTCAGTTCGATCCACTTTGTTGGAGAAAGGGTAAATGAATTACTTCCTGCTTCATAGAGTAAGGAGTCGAATTCGACCCCTTTAAAATCAGGATTGTTTAGCCGTTCCCAGATTCCCAAAAATTCAATTGTTGCTCGTGTACGCATCCAATTCTTTACAACATCCTTTGGTTCTTCAGGATTTTTATTCCTCGCCATATCAGTAAGAGAAACAAACAACTCATTGTCCTTTTCAGTTGTTGACACTAATGAGTCTTTTATAATTATGTTGCTTTTCTTCATCATACCAATTTCATTTGAAACAAAGATATTTATTTCAATGCATTTCTTGGATATGCAGTTTATATTAATCAGAGTGGAGCACTATAATAATACTTCAACTTTGATGATGAAATTAGAATGACCTTAAAGTGATTTATTGAAGCCAACACGACTTAAGTTAATCTTGTTTATAGCATTTTATTAAGCGCTTTAAGCACAGGCTCAGCCTTGGTTTGGAGTCCTTCTTGTGAAAAAAGTATGATGCCGTTTTGATCCAATACAAATTTTTTGTTGGCATGAGCAAAAGCGCCGTTTTCGAGTTGTTCGTAACTGATATCCAAAACGAGCGAAATTTCTTTGATTTGTTCAGCATTGCCATGTAATAAAAGCCAGTTTTTGCCCAAACCCTGAACCCCGGCATATTCGCTTAGTCGTTCGGGTGTGTCGCGTTCGTGATCAAAACTGATCAGCACAAATTTTGTCTTGCTGTGTTTATCAGTGAATTGACTTTCAATTTGTTTCAGATCATTCACCATCATCGGACAAGCATATTCGCAATGTGTAAAAATCATGGTGAGTATAACTGGATTTCCCTGCAAATCTGCCAGCTGAATGCTTTTTCCAGATTGGTTTTCCCATTGGTGATCAAGCTGATAAATGGAAGTTTCAGGGAGCTGAACCCTGTTTTCTTTTGTTGTAGTGGATGAAGGACTACAGCATTTTCCCTGCTGGGCCTGTGCTGAAAAGCTGATCAGCATCAAAGCTGTTAAAACTGAAATAACTGTTTTCATGAAATGTATTTTTTAATTTTCTTCGATTGATTTGGCACACCGAAATCCAAGTTTGCGGGTGGTATAATTTCCTTTGAGACTTCCGCGGTAGGAATAGCGAATAAACGAAACATAATCGCTTGCATCACTGGCGTTTAAAGATGCACTTCCACAGAAAAAGCCGGAAGCAATTTCTTCTTTATTACGCGAGTCGTTGCTGCTGACAACGCTATTGAAATCGTAAACCCATTCCCACACCAGGCCAAACATATCCCAAATCCCGTATTGATTTTGATAAACGCTTCCAACCGTTTGTCGGGTGGAGTTTTTGCGGCTGTACCAACTATGATTAATTTGTGTTAACTCATTGCTGTCAAGGCTATTCATAGGCAAAGCCAGGGCCGCAAATTCCCATTCGTGCAGGCTTGGCAGCCGTTTGTTTTTCCATTTGCAGTAGGCATTTGCTGCAAACCACGAAACATTCACAACGGGCTCCTGATTTGCTGTTTCGCTTTCGTTTTGCCAATCGTTTTCGGGCCAGTGAATCAGGTAAGCTGAATCAGCAAAAAGGGCCTTTATTTTGTCGGGCGACCATTGTTCATTAGCCTTCACAAATTCCAGAAAATCCTGATTGGTAACCTGAACTGTGTCCAGCAAAAATGCCTCCACATTTACGTTTTCCGTTTGGCCCTTGATGAAGGGTTTGTAGCTTCCGGCAGGAATACGTTTCATATTTTCCTGAGCCGGAAGGTTCAAACCCGTCAACAGACTGCAAATAAGTAATATGACTTTGAAATTTTGCATCTTATTTTTGTTCTCTCCAGGCTTTCACATCAGCGGCTTTAATCAATCCGTCACCATTGTCAAAGTTGTTATGGATATAAGTTAAAATGCTGGCTACCTGATTATCAGAAAGTGAAACTGCCGGCATGATATTATTGTATTTTTCGCCATTAACAGTGATTTCGCCCTGCAGACCTTCCAGGATTATTCCAATTCCTTTATCAGCACGCGCCTGCAAAAAGTCGGAATTAACAAGTGGTGGGAAAGTTCCGGGGATACCTTTTCCGTGATCCATATGACAGGCCAAACAGTTTTGTTTGTACAATTTTTCTCCTGCTTCCATGCGTTCTTCAAAACTAAGCTCGATCACAACAGCATCTGAGGGTTCTGTTTTCTTGCTGATAGATTGAATCGCAGTGCCTTCGGGCAGGTAAACCTCTTCTTTTTCCAGTCCGGTATACACCTGATGATTTTCGTCGCCTACCACTTTTATCTGCGCTATGGCGCCTTTGTTGAAAGCCCTGAAAATACTGTGATCTACCAGATGAAGCGTGCCGGGAACTTCACATTTGAATTCTACAATGGCTGAGCCGCCAGCCGGAATCAGGGTGGTTTGCACATCATGATTGATAAGCGTGCCGCCTTCTACATATACTTTGTCGAAAATCTCTCCGATAGCATGAAAGGAAGAAACCAAATTTGGTCCGCCATTGCCTAAAAACAGCCGAACTGTTTCGCCCACTTGTACCATCATGGCGTTTTCGCCTGTGTTTGCGCCAACGGAGCCATTCATCACCACATAATCCGGGCGCTCGTCGAAGGCTTTTTGCATGTCGAAATCCTGATGGCCTCTGTCGCCATAATTGCCTGAAGTGTAAAACTCACTTTGCATCACATAAAACTCGTGATCAACTGGAGGAAGGCCTTCGAGCGGCTCAACAAGGATCAATCCATACATGCCATTGGCAATATGCATACCCACAGGTGCTGTGGCACAATGATAGACGTAAAGTCCCTGATTGAGCGCGCGAAAGCTGAACTGTGCGCTTTTTCCGGGAGCAATAAGCGAGGCTTCTGCACCACCACCAGGACCAGTAACAGCATGTAAATCAATATTATGAGGCAAAAGATTATCTGGATGATTATGTAAATGAAACTCAACCAAATCGCCTTGGCGAACGCGAATAAATTTGCCAGGAACTTTTCCGCCGAATGTCCAGAAAGTGTAATCAACCCCATCAGCCAACCGCATTTCTTTTTCGATGATTTCGAGGTTTACGATGACTTTGGTATTGCTTTTATTTGGAATACGTGGCGGAACCAGCGGAGCATCAGTAAGCTCGGCATGAACTACCCCTTTTACTTCTTCCTCGGGATCTACGATGGTTCGCTCTGACTTTTGATTGCAGCTGATGAACGAAACTAACAGCAGCAGGAGTATAATATTTAAAGAGTTTTTGGTTTTCATAGGATTTCTAATTTAGTAATAAAGACCTAATTATCCTTTATTAGGTGAAAAAAATATTTAATTTAAATGATGTTTAAGGACTGATTTCCCAGCTTTGAGTTCCCTGGCCAATTGCTGTATGGTTTGCTCTTTGAGTAAATTAGCAAGCCCATTTCGGATAGCCGAAAACTCATGATGAATCGGACAGGGCTCTGTTTCGGAGCAGGATTTTAGTCCGAGGCCGCAGCCATAAATACTTTGTGTTCCATCGATGGCTTTCACCACATCAATCAGTTTGATTTCGGGAGCATGCGTATCGATAAAAAAACCTCCATGCGGCCCTTTCGCAGAATTAACCAGGTTTTGCTTGCTCAGAATCTGCATGATCTTAGCTGTGAAAGCCTCTGGCGAATCTATTTCGGCAGCAATCTCCCGAAGACCTGTTTTTTCAGGTTCTTCTGAGCGACTGGCCAGATAAATCAATGCCCTGATGGCGTATTTACAAGCTTTTGAAAACATAGGTTTATGTTATTGCAAAAATAAGGATTCCATAGCAATAGCTTTCGGAAACAGGATATTATTTTCGAGATGAATGTGCTGGTGCAAATCTTTCTCAAAAGCTTCCAGTTTCGAAATGGCGACCATATAAGTGTTGCAGGCGTCTTCGGGAATACTGTATTGCGAGGTGAGCCTTGCAATTTCCTTGAAACGGTCGCCTTCTGCCTCATGCTCGCCAATGAGCTTAATAACAGTCTGATCAAGCATCTCCCGCTTTAATCCATTTTCTGATTTTCCAGCTTTTACCAA
>JAGYNM010000095.1 GCA_018399335.1 Bacteroidales bacterium
TACAAAACGGGGCGTCTATTGGAATGGATGGCGTTTTAGCGATGCAGGATTTTTATCGCAAAGGCGGATTCGAACTGGCTTTTCGCGATGAACGTTATGAGCGGAAAGGTGAGTCTTTTAACCTCCATAAAAACATTGCTGCCTATTCAGAAAAAGATTTCCAAAAGCTGCATCTATTTGACAATTTGTGTTTTGGCGTTCCCAGAACAAAATTTTTGCATCATTGGATTCAGCTTCCTGAAAGCCGAACTTTCACCTTTATCGAAAATCAGGAATTGAAAGGTTATGTTCTGCTGCGCAAAGCCGGAACAGGCTATAAAATCGGACCACTTTTTGCTGAAACTTACTCCGTTGCCGAAGCCCTTTATCAGGCTTGCCTGAATGCTGTTCCAAACGAATCCGTTTACCTGGATATTCCAGTTACTAATCCCGATGCCGTTGAGTTGGTGAAAAATTATCAGGCCGAGTATGTGTTTGAATGCGGCAGGATGTACTATGGGAAACCACCAACAATCCCCATTCAAAAGATTTATGGCATCACCACATTTGAGTTGGGTTAATTTTACATTTGAGCTCTCAGCTTCACAAAGAATCGGGCGTCTTTTCCGGTTATAATGCTTAATTTTGCAGCTCATCAAAAGTGAAAGCAAGTTCATGGAAAAAGAACGTACCAATATACTGATGCGCAAGCCCGAATGGCTCAAAACCAAGGTGCCTGCCGGAAAAACTTACCTCTCTGTAAGAGAAATTGTTGAACAACACAAACTGCACACCATTTGCACCAGCGGACATTGCCCAAATATGCACGAATGCTGGGGAAGAGGCACTGCCACCCTGATGATTTTGGGTGATATCTGCACCCGTTCGTGTGGTTTTTGCAATGTAAAAACCGGTCGTCCGCTTCCCGCCGACTGGCAGGAACCTGATCGTGTAGCCGAAAGCGTTAAACTAATGAAGCTCAAGCATGTGGTGCTCACCTCTGTGGATCGTGATGATCTGAAAGACGGCGGAGCAGAAATTTGGGCACTCACCATCAAAGCCATCAAAAGAGAAAGTCCGGGCACAACCATGGAAACATTGATCCCCGATTTCGACGGACGCGAAGAACTGATCATGAAAGTAGTAGAAGCCGGCCCGGAGGTAATATCGCACAACCTGGAGACAGTGCGCCGCATGACGCCCTGGGTGCGAAGCCGTGCAAAATACAACCTGAGCCTACAAGTGCTCAAAACCATTGCTGATGCAGGCGTTATCGCCAAATCGGGTGTGATGCTCGGATTAGGTGAAACAACAGAAGAAGTGCTCGAAACCATGCGCGACATTCGTGCTACCGGTGCCACTGTAATGACCATTGGACAATACCTGCAACCTACCCGTAATCACTTACCTGTAAAGGAGTTTGTAACGCCAGAGGTATTCAAAATGTATGAAGAGGAAGGCCTGAAAATGGGCTTCCGTCATGTGGAAAGCGGTCCAATGGTACGCAGCTCCTATCATGCCGAAAAACATATTTTGTGATGCCCGAACAACTCCTTTTTCGCGACCTCGGCGCAATGGATTATAAACAGGCCTGGGATTATCAGGAAACATTGTTTCAGGAGCTGATCAAAAACAAAGACAGTCGATCAGATGCAGGTCATTTACTGTTTGTGGAACATCCACATGTTTATACGTTAGGCAAAAGTGGCAGCGAAACAAATCTACTCGTGAATGAAGATTTTCTACGCTCAAAAGGAGCATCCTTTTACCGCATCAATCGCGGAGGCGACATCACTTATCACGGGCCCGGACAAATTGTAGGCTATCCCATAATCAATCTCGACCGTTTTGAAATTGGTGTGCGCGAATACATTTTTCGAATGGAAGAAGCCGTAATCCTCACGCTGGAGCAGTTTGACATCGCAGCTTCACGCCTTGAAGGTGCTACCGGAGTGTGGCTCGATCCGGAAGTTAATGGCAAATCACGGAAAATTTGTGCCATTGGTGTGCGGGCCAGCAGGGGCATTACCATGCACGGATTTGCTTTTAACGTGAATACCGATTTGCGGTTTTATGATTACATCAATCCCTGTGGTTTTACTGACCGGGGTGTTACTTCTATGGAAAAAGAGCTGGGTTCGGCACAGGATATAGAAAAGGTGAAAACGGTTCTCAAATCAATGTTTGCAACTGTTTTTGAAAGCAATCTACAAACAGCCTGAATGATTTTCAGCAAAAAAATAAAGACCTTATCTGGATTTTACCAGCCGTAGTACTTCCATATTACCTTTTTCATCTACAAGTTGAAGCAGGTAAATGCCAGCCGAAAGCTGCTGCAGATTGGTTTCAAAACGATTCTTTCCAGCAATTGCGCCAAACTCGTGGCTAATTCTCAACTGCCCTTGCATAGTATAAATATTCATTTGCATCCTGGCCGGGCTGCTTAAGTAAAAATTCAAAAACAGTTTTTCTCGCGCAGGATTGGGATGGATGGCAGCCAAAAATGGTTTGGCCCAATTTTCGTTGAGGTCAAGTACTTTATCCACCCTCAAATCCAAAACTACCGGCAAATGATCCGACATTTGATGCAGTGCGGTTGCTATTTCCTCAGAAACTACGGTATTTGCCGGGTTGATGATGTTGCCGTTAAACCTGTTTCCATCCTGCCCGAAAGCCTGATATGAATCCGTGACATAACGCACACTGCGGGTTCCAAACCTAACTTCATCAGAGATAAGAATAAAATCGAAACGATCGTCCATGCCGCCCGTCGAAGCACAGCCGCTTGAGCTGGTATTTGTGGATTGGGTATGTATTCCGGCAAACGCTGAATTGTTGTGCCAGGAGCCGTTTTGCGAGATCGGATCCAGAAAACGCATGTCGATATTGGCATAATTGGTAATCGTCTGATAAGCTGCTTCAGCGCCTGAATACACATTAAAATCGCCCATAAACAAAATGTTTTCATCGGTATAACGCTGCTCCAAAAACTGCATCACATCAATAGCCATCACATTTCGGGTGGCAGCATCATCTTCATCACTTCCTGCTTTTAAGTGAGCTACAACACAAACCACAAAAGCCGTATCGCCAAGTGGCAGATCAGCTGAATTATAATACAATTCATACACATCAACATCTCTAACATATTGCTGCGCAGTATATTGCTGTTTCAATTTGAGCTTACGCGAATCATAATACAACATATTTACAATACTCGAGCCAGCCAGATTGCGGACTTCTGCTTTTTGATAATAATCCTTTCCATCAACATTTAAAGTGTTCTGCATCAAATCGTTTTGCACAATTTGATTGGCAGAGATCTCATTTACGGTAAAAATATCCGGCTGCACTTCATCGAGGATGGTACGCAGGTGAATATTTTTATCATTAACATTATTGTTATTATTTGTACACCAGCTTGTTACAACTCCGTAATAAAGCAAATTGTAGTGCATCACTTTCAGGGTATCCTGAGCCTGAGCGCGTGTTAGGATAAAAAACAGAAAAACGAAAACTAAGGTATTTCTCATAGTATTTACTTGGAGGACAAATGTACTAAAACCAGCAAAAAGGAAGGAGAAAGAATTATCGGGCACCAAAAATAAAGCGCAGGAAAACTATCTTTGCCCGCATGAATCAGGCAGATGCAATCTTTCGGCAGATGAATGAACTCGGAAAAGCGCGGGTTCCATTCCTGTTTGTATTGGATTTTGAACTTCAAAAACCACTTGTGATACCATTGGATGAGCTTGATCCTCAACAAATAAGATACAGCATCAACGGAGCCGGTCCAGATTACGGAAAGCCTGAAGAACTGCCTGAAAATTCATTTTTTCATCCTGCTGAGGCTGATGAAAAGCACTATATGCAAGCTTTTGATCAGTTGATGTTTCACCTTCGCCGGGGCGATTCCTATTTGCTTAATCTCACCATGCCCGTTTCGGTAAAAACCAACCTGAACCTTCTACAGATTTTTGAGCACAGCCAGGCCAGATACAAACTCTGGCTGGCTGAAGAATGTGTGGTTTTTTCGCCCGAGACTTTTGTTACGATTCAGGAGGGAAAAATAAGTACTTTTCCGATGAAGGGCACCATTCGGGCCGATCGCGAAGGTGCAGACCAGCAATTGATTGATGATCCCAAAGAAAAAGCTGAGCACTACACCATTGTCGATCTGTTGCGGAACGATTTAAACAGTATTGCGGTAAATATCCGCGTGGAAAAATTCCGCTATCTTCAAAAAGTATTTACCTGGCAGGGAGCGCTTTGGCAGACCAGCAGCAAAATCAGCGGTGAGCTGCCGTCAAACTATTTGGATAATTTGGGGAATTTGTTTCAAAAATTGCTTCCGGCTGGATCTATTTCCGGTGCCCCAAAAAAGCGAACCCTTGAACTTATTCAGGAATTGGAAAAATACCAAAGAGGCTATTATACCGGCGTGATGGGCGTTTTCGACGGCCAAAATGTGGATAGCGGCGTGATGATTCGTTTTGTGGAACAAACAAAAAATGGTTTGGTGTACAAAGCGGGTGGCGGTATCACTGTAAACAGTCACGCAAAATCGGAATTTCAAGAACTTTTGGAAAAAGTGTATTTGCCATTTGCTATGCAAGAAGTTAAAAAATAAAAAGAAATGTCTTTTAATAATACGTTTCCACTGCTGGAAAGCATCTTGCTGATTGACGGACAGTTCCCGCTTATGGATTATCATCAGGCCAGAATGGATTATGCTGCTGAAAGCTATTTTGGTCAGAAAATCAAGCTTCCGCTACAAGATTGGATCGCTTCTTTTCCTTTTCCAAAAAACGGAAAATTTAAGTGCAGGATTCTTTACGGCAAAACGATGCAGCTGCCTGAATATCATCCCTATGAATTGAAAGCCATCAAAAGTTTAAACATTACAGAAGCCAACGATCTGGAATACAGCTTAAAATACAGCAATCGCACCGCCTTAAATACGCTTTATAAATTAAAAGAATCTGCTGATGATGTGCTGATTACCAAGCATGGTTTGATTACAGATACTTCTTATTGCAATATTGCTTTTTTTGATGGAAATGAATGGTTTACACCTGCCCAACCCTTACTCAAAGGTGTACGAAGAGCATTTCTGCTCGATCAGGGTTTAATCAAAGAAGCTGATATTAAAGTGGCAGACCTGGAGGATTTTAGTCATTTCAAATGCTTTAATGCCATGATTGGATGGGATGAAGCAGAAATGGGTGAGGTGGAGGCAATACATAACACGAAAGTTTAATGTTCAGGAAAAATTCTGCTTAGATTTCGTTTGCCAATTTTAAGATTTGACGCACTAAGGATTTACTCATGTAAAAGTCATTTTCTTGCAATTTCTCTATCATGGGCTTTATACTGCCAATCAATCCCTTCTCTTTTGCTTTCAACAAAATCCCAAGCGTTCCAGTAGTCTTAAGGTTAGCATATTTTGCATACAACCTACCTAATCTTTCGTCAATTATTATCAAATCTGCATTCATTTCAGCTGCCAATAAAATAGCTTCGGCTTCACCCGCATCAAGAACCGGGAAAAAATTAGGCGCATGCTTATTTTTTACATGCATGATTTGTATCCAGGAAAGTGCGCTCAAGTCGCGATAGAAAGATTTTAATTTACCAGCCTCAATCTCTTCAAAAACTGCATGAGGAATATAAATTTGCCCATATAACTCTTTTAATATCTCTAGTCGGTTAATTTTGAGCAAAGAAATAATTGGCGTAGTATTAGAAACAACCTTAAGCATTATTGTAATCTTCTCGAATATCATTTACATCATTATTCCCAATTACTGAAACCTGATACAGATGTAATAATTCCAAAAAGTCAAGACGAGATATTCCTAACACCTTTGCCGCAACTCCGGATGACAATTTTCCCAATTCATAAAGTTTGACCAATGCACTTACTTTAATTTCATGTTCAAAATCTTCATGATTCAATTTTAAGGTATTAGCAAGAAATTCGGGATAAGTTACGTTTATCATCTCTTTTATAAAGGATTAGTTTCTACAAAGATAATCAAAAATGAACCTCAAAAAACGATATGATTTACGAAATCGAAACTTTTTGTTTAATGTTTTTATGTCATTTTTAAACAATAAGAGCTGCGCATTGTTTTTAATTAAAACATAACATCATGCGCAAAATTTTAATTGTTGGTGCCGGAGGTGGCATCGGTAAAGCAATAGCCGAGCAGCTGAGCGAAACAGGCCACGAACTTTTTCTCCTAAGCAGTCAGCCTGAAACGCTTTCACATCTAAAAAATGCTACCATGCTCAATGCCGATTTCATGTCGGACGATTGGAAAGGTGAAGATTTTCCGGAAACCCTGGATGGTTTGGTTTATTGTCCCGGAACAATCAACCTTAAGCCTTTCAGGGCATTGAAGCCGGAAGCTTTCAGAGCAGATTTCGAAATCAACGTAATTGGAGCTGTAAAAGTGCTTCAGGCAGCATTCAAAGCCCTGAAAGCCGGAAATAGCCCATCAGTAGTGCTTTTTAGTACGGTAGCCGTGGCACAGGGCATGTCGTTTCACAGCAGTGTGGCAGCTTCCAAAGCAGCCGTGGAAGGATTGGCCAAATCGCTGGCTGCTGAATGGGCGCCAACAATCAGGGTAAATGTGATTGCGCCTTCGCTTACAGATACACCACTGGCAGCCAAGTTACTAGGCAGCCCCGAAAAAGAAGAAGCCTCAGCCAAACGTCATCCGCTGCAACGCATTGGAAAAGTAAGCGATATTGCTGCTGCAGCCAGCTTCTTGCTTTCGGAACAAAGCAGCTGGATCACCGGCCAAACCATTGGTGTAGATGGCGGGTTGTCGCAAGTGAAACTATGATAAAATGAAAAACCTGAATAGTTTTCTTCCGGCTGATTTCGAGCAAATGGACAAGCATTTCCGCACCCATTTTTTCAATAGCCTGACGGGATTCAAAAGTCTCACCCTCGCAGGCACTCAAAACGAAAAAGGCCAAACCAATCTGGCGGTATTTTCACAGGTGATTCATCTTGGGGCAGATCCTGCTATGATTGGGATTTTGGTCAGACCCGCTTCAGTGCCGCGTCACAGCCTGGAAAACATTAACAAAACCGGATTTTTTACGCTCAATCATGTAAAAGAAAGTTTTGTAAAAAAAGCCCATCAAACCAGTGCACGCTATGCTGAGGATATTTCGGAATTTGAAGCCGTCGGACTCACCCCTTTCTACAGCGAAAACATCAAAGCACCTTATGTGAAAGAGGCTGACATCAGAATTGGTCTGAAAGCTGTTGAACAGCTGGTGATTCAATCCAATCAAACCATTTTGATTGCCGGTGAAATAATCGAAGTGATGCTACCACAGGAAATTGTAAAATCAGATGGTTTTATTGATCTGCATCAGGCAGCAAGCCTCACCGTTTCGGGACTTGATGCATATCTGAGCACTAATAAAATTGCCCGATTCAGCTATGCTAAACCCGACAAACCACTCGAAAATCTTGCCTACTAATGACATGGTTAGGCATTGATTTTGGCGCAAAACTCGCTGGCACAACAGCCATTTGCTTTCAGGAAAACGGGGTTTTGAAAGTATTACAGTCGCACAAAAAACAAGACGCCGATGCTTTCGTCAAAGCTATAATTACGCAACAAAAGCCTGATCTCATCTTTATTGACGCCCCGCTTAGTCTGCCGCTTGCCTATCAGTCGAAGGGCAGTGATTATTTCTATCGCGAAGCCGATCGGGAGCTAAAGGCAATGTCGCCCATGTTTCTGGGTGGACTCACTGCACGTGCCATGCAATTG
>JAGYNM010000096.1 GCA_018399335.1 Bacteroidales bacterium
ACCTCATCGTTTCCCAGCTCAATCCAGGCAGCCAAAAAAGCTCTTATCACAAAGCTAAATATCAACAACCACCAGAGCTGTTTTGGAAATGTTTTTATTGGGGCCATTATTTTGTTGCCTTTTTTAAGCTGGACCGACGTTTAATTGTAAAGAAAATTAAAATTGCCAGTAGTAAAATATTTCCTGATCTAAAAAGCCATGTGCGCGTAATGTGAATGCTGGCAAGGCTTTGGCGCTCCATATTATTGAGGTCGTTGTGTCGTGTTACGGGATTCAGATACATAACAGATCCATCGCTAAAATAAACCTCAGCTCTGACATAAGTATCAGCAGTGTCGATAAAATAGCTTGCAGAATCGGTTTGGAAAGCGGCGTGAAGTCGTTTGCCATTTTGGCCAATAAACCGCAGGCTATCAGCTATTTCGCTCACTTTTACATTAAATGTGTCTGCGACTAATTTTGCTGATAACAAATAAGGTATATTCTTCGATCTTTCATATTTATCCAGCATAGGTTCGTCATCTATCCGGATAAAATCCATCCCGTAAGCCACTCCCCGGTCAAGTGCGCTAATAATATTTTGACGATCTTGATTTTCAGCATGAATCATTGTAAAACGACGACCAACTTCGTTGCTGTTCGAAACATCATGCGCGTCGTCATTTGACAGCATATAAATGCGATGACCGTTTGAAAGTGCTGTATCCCAGTGGTCTAAAGATACACGTAAATTATTTAAAACTTCCATTAACTGATAACCGCTCAGGTATTTCAGGTCTTCAAATGTGTATCCATTTCTTAGCAGGGGATGAGCGATTGCAATAAGCTTGCAATTGTCATTTAATCTATTGATTATATGTTGTTTATGGTGAAGAGATTGATAGAATGGATAATCCAGCCAAAGCACTTTCGAAGCTCCCAGGCAAACCTGATGGGTTTTTCGTATGCCGTATCCATGTTCGTAAGTTGGGATGAAGGCTTTTTCGTCTGATTTATAACGATTAATTTTCTGATAATCAGAAGTGGCAACATGATCATAACCCAAAGCCTGATAAACGCTGTCGATCAGTTCGTTCGAATTTAAACGGCCATCCGTAATGCCTCCCCAGGCTTTCGATTGTACCTGAAAATTATATTTATACCAATTTGGCGTTTCAATTTGTTGATAGGGATTATAAAGATTCGAACCGCTAAAAGGTTTGGGCTGCTCAAAACGGTAGGAAGGGGCAACTAGATAAAAAGATAAAATTAGAAGTAAAACTAATATTATTAGGAGTAAAAGTAATTTTCCGATTAGTGTAAGTGTTTTGAGCGCACGCATTAGTTTATCTGATTTGCTGCAAAAATAGGCAATCTAATCGCAATGATATGATTTTTGGCCTGTATTTGATTTCGTATTTATTGTAATATATTTGCAAATAAAGTAATTAGTCTCTAATTTTGCTTTATTCCAAAAATAAGACCAGCCGGATTGATTTGTATTTTTGGGAAATTTTAAGCGTGAATTACTTTCAGTAAAAAACAGCTCATATGGATGCTTTCAGGATTTTTATTGTTGAGGATGACGTTTTTTATGGTGAAATGTTGCGTCACCATTTAGCGCTAAATCCAGATAATGAGGTACATCTTTACAAGACTGGAGAGGAATGTCTGAAAAACCTATACCGGTCACCAGCAATGGTTTCCCTCGATTATAGCCTGCCTGATATGTCGGGATTAGACGTGATGAGGCAGATTAAGAAAGAGCATCCTGAAATTCCCGTGATCATTGTATCGGGACAGGAAGATATTTCTACAGCTGTTACACTGCTTCGCGAAGGCGCTTATGATTACTTTGTTAAAGATGACGACGTAAAGGATCGTTTGTGGAATGTGCTGAAAAAAATTCGCGAAAACGTCCAGCTCAGAAGCGAAATCAGCTACCTGAAAGAAGAAATAGGGCGTAAATACGAATTCAGGAATGTCATTAAAGGGAACAGTCCTTCTATCAAGCAAATATTTGGGCTGATTGAAAAATCCATAAAAACCAATATTTCAGTTTCTATAACAGGCGAAACAGGTACCGGTAAAGAATTGGTTGCTAAAGCAATACATTATAATTCGAAAAGGGCAAAAAAGCCATTTGTGGCCATCAACGTGTCTGCCGTTCCGCGTGATTTGATCGAAAGTGAAATGTTTGGACATGAAAAAGGTGCATTTACCGGAGCGATAACACGAAAAATCGGCAAGTTTGAACAAGCCAGTGGAGGCACAATATTTTTAGATGAGATTGCGGAAATGGATCTCAATATGCAGGCTAAGCTTTTGCGCGTTATTCAGGAAAGAGAACTGACGCGTGTGGGCGGTAATGAATTGATAAAAATTGACGCCCGACTAATTGTAGCCACCAATCGCAATTTGGCGGATGAAGTACAAAAAGGCAATTTCAGGGAAGATTTATATTATAGGTTGTTGGGCTTGCCAATCGAGTTGCCACCTTTACGATATCGGGGTAACGACATTATTTTGCTTGCAAAATATTTTGTAGATGAGTTTTGCAAGGAAAACAAAATGAAAAAGCTCAGCATCACCGAATCGGCTCAACAAAAGCTGATGGGATACCATTTCCCTGGAAACGTAAGGGAATTACGGGCTATTATCGAGCTTGCCGCGGTGCTTACCGATCTTGATCAAATCGACGAAAGCCATATCAGCTTCAACTCAGCCGATGCTGCTGGTAATTTGCTCATGGAAGAGAGCTCGCTAGAGGAATATACCCGGAAAATTATCCGCTATTATTTACAGAAATACAATAATAACGTGCTCCTGGTGGCTAAAAAGTTGGAAATTGGTAAATCTACAATTTACCGTATGATCAAAGAAAAGCAGATATAGAGTTATGCCTGAATCAGATAAAAATCATTATTGCCTGGATAAACTGATCGGATTTGTGGGTAACGACCCTGATGCGATTAAAAACATGGTGAATTTGTTTTTGAGCACAACGCCCGATTTATTGCAAAGCATCAATAGCGGTTTTCATGAAGGTAAAGCTGAAAATCTCGCAAAAGCTGCCCACACTTTGAAACCAACCTTGGATGTTTTTGGAGTGGAAGATACATACGATCTTATTCGCAGCATCGAACAAAAAGCCAAACGCTCGGAACTTGATGCTGAACTGGGCAAACATATTGAGCAGCTTAATACAACTATGGAGCTTGTATTTCAAGAGTTAAAACTGGCCTATCTGGAAACATAATCTGCTATTTTCCATTTTTCTTTTATACTATATTGATTTGTTTTGTTTCCGAAAATTAAAGGTTTTTCTGGAGAACAAAAACGCTTTTAAAGGGTTATAGAAGTGGGTTCGCAATTTGATGCTATTCGCTTAAGAATGCTTATCTTTGCAGCCTTATTTAAAAATGATCTAAATAAGTTAATATGAGTGATCAAACTAACAATAATATCCTCGACGAAGTAACCAAAGGTGAATACAAATTCGGCTTTTATACTGATATTGAGAACGATTTGGCTCCCAGAGGTTTAACAGAAGATACAATTCGTTTTATTTCTGCAAAAAAGGAGGAGCCGGAATGGATGCTTGAATTCAGATTGAAAGCCTTTCGCCATTGGCAAACGCTGGAAGAACCTGAATGGGCGCATTTGCATCATCCTCCAATTGATTTTCAGGACATTATTTATTTTGCTTCCCCAAAAAAGAAGCCGCAATTAAATAGCCTTGATGAGGTGGATCCTGAATTGTTGGAAACTTTTGATAAGCTGGGCATTTCGCTCGACGAACAAAAACGCTTGTCTGGTGTAGCTGTTGATGCTGTGATTGATAGTGTTTCCGTTAAAACTACTTTTCAGGATACACTGGCAAAACATGGAATCATTTTTTGCTCTTTCAGCGAAGCCGTTAAAAATCATCCTGAGCTCGTCAAAAAGTATATGGGAACTGTTGTTCCTTACACCGATAACTATTATGCTGCGCTCAATTCGGCAGTTTTTAGTGATGGTTCATTTTGTTATATCCCCAAAGGAGTGCGCTCTCCGCTTGAACTTTCTACTTATTTCCGTATCAATGCCGCTAATACTGGTCAGTTTGAGCGCACATTGATCGTTGCCGAAGAGGGTGGTTATGTTAGTTATATGGAGGGTTGCACAGCACCAATGCGCGATGAAAATCAATTGCATGCAGCTATTGTCGAAATCATTGCGATGGACGATGCTGAGGTGAAATATTCAACTGTGCAAAACTGGTATCCTGGTGATAAACAAGGCAAAGGTGGCGTATATAATTTTGTTACCAAACGAGGATTGTGTAAAGGAAACCGCTCCAAAATTTCGTGGACGCAGGTAGAAACCGGCTCATCCATCACCTGGAAATACCCGAGCTGTGTGCTGATGGGCGACAATTCAATCGGTGAGTTTTATTCGGTGGCCGTCACCAACAACTATCAGCAGGCAGATACCGGAACAAAAATGATTCATCTTGGTAAAAATACCAGAAGCACTATCATTTCAAAAGGAATCTCTGCTGGAAGAAGTAATAACAGCTACCGTGGATTGGTAAAAATTATGCCTGGAGCAGTTAACTCACGAAATTTTTCACAATGCGACTCCTTATTATTAGGCGATCAATGTGGGGCGCATACCTTCCCCTATATCGACACCAGAAATCAATCCAGTATTGTTGAGCATGAGGCAACTACTTCTAAAATATCTGAAGATCAGTTATTTTATTGTAATCAGCGTGGAATTGATACTGAAAAAGCCATTGGTTTAATTGTAAACGGCTATGCCAAGGAAGTGCTTAACAAACTTCCGATGGAGTTTGCCGTGGAAGCACAAAAACTGCTTTCTATCACGCTTGAGGGCAGTGTGGGTTAGTCAAAAATTTAAGATTGAATTTAATACTTTTAAAAAATGTTACTCAATATAAAGAATCTTACAGTTGCCATCGAAGGCAAGGAAATTATTAAAGGCCTTAACCTGCAAGTCAACAAAGGCGAAGTTCATGCCATTATGGGACCCAACGGAACCGGAAAAAGTACCCTGGCAGCTGCTATCACCGGACGTGAAGGCTATGAAGTGACCGAAGGTGAGATTTGGTATAAAGATCAGAATATCATAGAAATGGATGCCGATGAACGTGCTAATCTTGGTATTTTCCTGAGTTTTCAATATCCGGTTGAAATTCCTGGCGTAAGCATGACTAATTTTATGCGTACTGCTATTAATGCTCAGCGCGAATACAGAGGTTTGCCCCCGATGCCGGCCGGTGAGTTTTTAAAGCTGATGGAAGAAAAGAAAAAACTGGTTGATATCCACTCCAAACTTACAAACCGTTCTGTAAATGAAGGTTTTTCAGGTGGCGAAAAGAAAAAGAACGAAATTTTTCAGATGGCTTTGCTCGAACCTACACTTGCAATTCTCGATGAAACAGATTCGGGACTGGATATTGATGCCCTGCGCACGGTTGCCAAAGGTGTAAACGAATTGCGTTCTGAAGAAAATGCTTTCGTGGTGATTACGCACTATCAGCGCCTGCTCGAATACATCGTGCCGGATTTTGTGCATGTGATGTACGACGGAAAAATTGTGAAATCAGGAAGCAAAAACCTTGCGCTGGAATTGGAAGAAAAAGGCTACGAATGGCTCAAAGAGCACAGCCTGGCCTAATATTTAACAAGAAGAATGATGGAAAAAGATACACTTCAGCAAGCTTTGCCTCTGGATCAGATGCTGATCGCACAGTACCGGAAAAACAAGGAGCTGATCACAGCCAATGATATTCAATATGTGAGTAAGTTGCGCGAAGAAGCGTTTCAGACTTTTATGGAATCAGGTTTTCCGCACAGCGGCATGGAACAATGGCGGCATACCGATGTGGATGTGCTTACGGAAGATGCTTACCTCAATGAAATGGAGGTGCCCGACACCAAAAAAGATATTGAGGAATTGTTTCGCTGCGATATTCATAATTTTGATACTGAGACGGTTTCAATGTTAAATGGCTGGTATATTGATAAAGATAGCCCTCTGAAAACCTTACCCGAAGGTATTGTTGTTGGAAGCTTCAGGGAGGCAATGAAAGCCTATCCGCAGATTTTTGAGAAGTTCTATGGTAAAATTGTCCCGCAAAATGCTAACGGCTTTGTTCAAATCAACACAGCTATGATGCAGGATGGCGTTTTTATCTGGGTTCCGGATGGTGTGAAATCAACCAAGACCTTACAAATCATTAAGATTATTAACAAGGAGGAACAAC
Organism: Bacteroidales bacterium; assembly: GCA_018399335.1. Classification (GTDB taxonomy): domain Bacteria; phylum Bacteroidota; class Bacteroidia; order Bacteroidales; family F082; genus UBA5536. The sequence goes on from JAGYNM010000096.1 coordinate 6,254, forward strand.
TTTTTGTGCAAAGTCGCAACCTCATTGTGTTAGGTAAAAACAGCGAGCTTAGCCTGATGCATTGCGACGATAGCGTGAATCAGCAGTCGAGTCTTGTGAATACGGTTACTGAGATTTTTGTGGATGAAAATGCCAAACTTGAGTTGTACAAACTTCAAAATCTGAACGACCAGTCGGGTCTGATCAACAGCACTTTTGTGCAGCAAATGGCTAACAGTAACATAAAAACCAATACGCTCACCTTTAATTGTGGGCTTATTCGTAATAACATTCACGTAAAACTCGACGGACAAGGTTCACATGCTGATGTGCTGGGTTTGTATCTGATGGATAAGCAGCAGCATATCGACAATCAAATCCGCATTGATCACAATGTGGCGAATTGTACCAGTAATGAGCTGTTCAAAGGAATTCTGGATGAAGAAGCCTCTGCGGTTTTCAACGGCTATATTCACGTGGCCCGTGATGCGCAAAAGACCAATGCTTACCAGAATAACAACAATATTTTGTTGACGCCAACGGCAACAATCAACACCATGCCTTTCCTTGAAATTTATGCCGATGACGTAAAGTGCAGCCATGGTGCTACAGTAGGTCAGCTGGATCAGGAGGCTATGTTTTATATCCGTTCGCGTGGTATCAGCGCTGCCAATGCCAGGCTTTTGCTGATGTATGCCTTTGCTGCCGATATTATCAGCGAAATTTCCATCGAAGCTTTACGCCAGCGCATTGATGATATGGTTAAAAAACGCCTGCGTGGTGAGTTGTCCGTTTGTGATAAATGTGTACTGCATTGCGGCGCACCCGAAAAGGAATATCACTTTGATATTGATTTAAGTAAAATCTGATGAATGGATTCACTGCCAGCGAGTTAAATGAATTGCGAAATCAATTTCCGGCCTTGCACCAGCGTGTGTTTGGCAAACCGTTGGTTTATCTCGATAATGCAGCAACAACTCAAAAGCCTCAACTTGTAATTGACAGAATTACAAAATATTACAGCTATGAAAATTGTAATATTCATCGCGGAGTGCATTACCTCAGTCAGGAGGCTACAGCTGCATTTGAAGACGTAAGGGCAAAGGTTGCGGGTTTTATTCATGCAGCCAAATCAGAGGAGATAATTTTCACCAAAGGCACTACTGAATCCATTAACTTATTAGCTGGAAGCCTTGATGGCTTTCTGATTGGCGCGGGAGACAGCGTTTTAGTTACCGGAATGGAGCATCATTCTAACCTGGTTCCCTGGCAGCAACTTTGTAAACGAAATCAGGCTAAACTTTTAGTGGCCGAGCTGGATGATAGGG
>JAGYNM010000097.1 GCA_018399335.1 Bacteroidales bacterium
ATGATCGGATAAAACCTATACTGCCGTATATCTCCAAAATACATAGAAGGCCCACCTGCAAATGTTAGTGACCATGCAGGTATAAAACCATTACCATTAAAATGTGCTGATCTTTCTTTCGTCTGCTGCGATTTTGCAGGTTTTTTGGAATAAGTTGTTTGTGCCTTTGTTTCAATTGAAAACACCATAAATATCCAAAAGGCTGCAAGAAAAAGGAGGTAAGGTTTTTGATTTCTAATCATTTTAACAGCTGGTTATGCTAAACAGGAAAGTTTTTTTACTTAAGAGGCTAAAATACATAAGATAAGGCCTGATCTTATGGTTGAAAATAAAGGGTTATAAACAGTAAAATGTTTATAACCCTTCAGTATGTAGCTTTCCTGCCTATCAATTTATTGAGGAAGTGCAGCCAGCCATTTTTCCAGTTCTTCAAGCTGAAGTGCTGCTATGTCGAGTTTGTTTTTTTTGCGTAAGCCATTTAGCTTCTGCAGCAAGCCGGCAGGTTTTTCTTCTTTAAGTGAATCAATACTGCTTATACCGTTTGCCAATATTAGTTTTCCCCATTCTTCGGGAATGCCATAACGTTTCAACTCATTTGTGTCCAGGGCGTTCTTTATTTTTTCGGGTCGCATTTGTGGGAAGAAAAGTACTTCCTGAATGCTGGTTTGTCCGGTAAGTAACATAACCAGCCTGTCGATGCCGATGCCCATTCCTGAAGTTGGCGGCATGCCATATTCAAGCGCACGCAAAAAATCCTGATCGATAAACATGGCTTCGTCGTCGCCGCGCTCAGAGAGCTTCAGCTGATCTTCAAAACGCCTCCGCTGATCGATAGGATCGTTAAGTTCGGTGTAGGCGTTGGCAATTTCTTTTCCGTTGATCATCAGTTCAAAACGCTCTGTTAGCTCTGGATTGTCGCGATGACGCTTGCAAAGTGGCGACATCTCAACGGGATAATCTGTGATAAAAGTAGGCTGAATGTAATGTGGCTCGCAGCGCTCACCAAAGAGCTCGTCGATTAGCTTGCCTTTGCCCATGCTGTCGTCCACTTCAATATCCAGGTTGCGGCATACCTCGCGCAGGCCAGTTTCGTCCATGCCCGACACATCATAGCCTGTGTGTGTTTTGATAGCTTCAAGAATGGGCACGCGGGCAAAAGGCCTTTCAAAATGAATGGTTTTGTCGCCTACCTTAACGGTTTTGCCACCTGTTGTCTCCATTACAACCCGTTCGATCATGGCTTCCGTGAAGTCCATCATCCAGCGGTAATCCTTATAAGCCACATAAATTTCCAAAACAGTGAACTCAGGGTTGTGCATGCGATCCATGCCTTCGTTGCGGAAGTCTTTGGCAAATTCATATACACCATCAAAACCTCCAACAATCAAACGTTTCAGGTAAAGCTCGTTGGCAACGCGAAGGTATAATGGGATATCCAAAGCATTGTGATGCGTTACAAATGGTCGTGCCGCAGCTCCGCCGGGTATGGGTTGTAAAATCGGTGTTTCAACCTCCAGATAACCATATTCGTTGAAAAAGTTGCGCATACCGTTGATTACCTTCGTGCGCTTTACAAAAGTGTCTTTAACTTCTTCATTTACAATTAAATCCACATAACGCATCCGGTAGCGTTGTTCCGGATCGGTGAAGGCATCATAAATTTTTCCATCTTTCTCTTTTACGATCGGAAGCGGCCGCAACGATTTGCTAAGCACCTTGAGTGAGGTTACATGCACAGTGATTTCGCCCATCTGCGTTGTAAACACAAATCCTTCAACGCCAATAATATCGCCAATATCCAGTAGGCGTTTAAAAACAATATTGTAAAGACTTTTATCTTCTTCGGGGCAAACATCATCCCGCTTAAAATACAATTGTATCCTGCCGGTACTGTCCTGTAATTCTGTAAAGGAAGCGGCGCCCATTATCCGGCGGCTCATAATGCGGCCTGCAATGCTTACCTGTTTGAACATTTCAGGTTTTTCAGGAAATTTTGCCAGAATTTCTGCTGCTGAAGTGTTTACTTCATACGCTTCTTGCGGATAGGGATTTATTCCCATTTTAATCATTTCGGCCAGCGATTGCCGCCGTACTTGTTCCTGCTCACTAAGGTTTATCGACATGCGTTTAAAAATTTCGGCAAAGATAGCTAAACTGCCGTAAATCAGTAAAGCCGCAGTCCCTTTGTTCTTTCTTTCTAAAATGTATCAGGCGTGTCTTTTTTAGGATAAGTAGTGTTATTATTTTCACATTATCCCAAAATTGCTGTGCAAATCCCTCAAAATCTTGTATTTTCGCAAAGTAGTTTATAAATGAATTAAATTAATGGTTATGAAGAAATTAAGTTTTGTTTTAGGAATGGTGCTCATACTGACTGCCTGTCAGCAAGCTCCACAGCAAACACAAGAAGACCCCATGGAACCACTGCTAAGCAAATATCAGGAAGTGCCACTCACGGCTGATATCAGTCATTTGAGTGATAACGAAAAAGAAATGCTGAAACTGCTTTTTAAGGCAGCTGCGATAATGGACGATATTTTCTGGTTGCAAAATTATGGCGAAAAAATTCCTTTCCTGACGGAGATTGAAAATGCCAAAGCCAGAGAATTTGCAGCTATCAATTATGGTCCCTGGGATGAGCTTGATAACCAAAAGCCATTTTTGGAAGGTTATGATGAAAAACCTGCGGGTGCTCAGTTTTATCCTTTGGATATGACGGTTGAAGAGTTTGAAGCCTTTGACGATCCCAACAAAACCAGCCTTTATACCCTTATTCGCAGAGATGAAAAAGGTGGGTTAAAAACAGTTTGGTATCATGAAGCTTATGCCAAAGAAATTAATGAAGCGGCTGATTTACTTGATAAAGCTTCTGAATTGGCTGGCGACAAGGCTTTTGCAGATTACCTAAAATTGCGTGCCAACGCTTTACGCACTGATGAGTATTTTGAAAGTGATATGGCCTGGATGGACGTACGTGATAATAATGTGGATATGGTGATCGGGCCAATTGAAAATTATACCGATGCGCTATTTGGTTACAAAGCTGCACACGAAGCTTTTATCCTGATCAAAGACAAGGTATGGAGCGACAGGCTTTCGCATTATGCTGCATTTTTGCCCGAACTGCAAACGCAATTACCTGTTGATCAAAAATATAAGAATGAAGTGCCTGGCTCGGATGCCGACCTCAATGCCTACGATGTGGTTTATTACGCCGGAGATTGCAATATGGCCGGAAAAACTATTGCTATCAATCTTCCAAATGACGAGCGTGTTCAACTGGAAAAAGGAACCCGAAAGTTGCAATTAAAAAATAGTATGCGCGCTAAGTTTGATCAAATTCTTATGCCGATTTCCAATGTGCTGATTGCGCCTGAATTGCGCCAGCACATCAAATTTGATGCTTTCTTCAGTAACACCATGTTTCATGAAGTGGCGCACGGAATGGGTATCAAAAATACCATCGACGGTACCTCAACTGTTCGTAAAGCCCTTAAAGAGCAATATTCTCCAATCGAAGAGGCAAAAGCTGATATTTTGGGTCTTTATCTTGTTACCAAACTCCATCAAATGGGCGAATATACCGATACCGAACTGATGGATAATTACGTGACTTTTATGGCCGGATTTTTCAGATCGGTGCGTTTTGGTGCTGCCAGTGCACATGGCAAAGCCAATATGCTTACATTCAACTTTTTCCGCGAGGAAGGCGCCTTCAAACGTACTGATGAAGGTTATTACGCCATCGATTTGGAGAAAATGATGGCAGCTGCCGAAAAGCTAACCGGCATGATTCTTAAGACTCAGGGGGATGGTGATTACGAGGCTGTTAAAAGTTGGATTGCCAATGAAGGCGTTGTAAAACCAGAACTCCAGCAGGATTTGAATCGCCTCACTGAAGCCAATATTCCGGTGGATATTTACTTCAAAATGGGCCCAGAAATGCTTGGCTTGTAGGCTGTTCAATTTCGAACATTATACTGCACCAAAGCGAACAGAAAAGCATAACTAAATACATTAATAATTTTGTAAAATATTGAATACAAAATTGTTAGTTACTGTGGCATGTTTTCTGTTAAAAAATATTTTCTTGAATAATTTTATCAAATCATTAAAACTTATAAGTCTATGAAAAAATTGTTTTGGCTGATTGCTATTGCTTTATTGGCCAACTTTGGAAAAGTGTATGCCGACGAAGGTATGTGGTTGCCCATGTTTGTTGAGCGACTGAATTATGCAGATATGCAAAAAGCCGGTTTGCAGCTTACTGCCGAAGAAATTTACAGTGTAAACAATGCAAGCCTCAAGGATGCTATTGTTGGATTATCTACAAGTCCAACACCTTCAGGTTTTTTCTGTAGCGGAGAAATCGTTTCCGACAAGGGTTTGTTGTTTACCAATCACCACTGCGGCTATGATATTATTCAACAGCACAGCAGTTTGGAGCACGATTACCTTACCAATGGTTTTTGGGCTAAAAGTTTGGACGAAGAACTTCCTAACGAAGAACTTACAGCTTCTTTTTTGATTCGCATGGAGGATGTTACCGACAGCCTGATGGCTAATGTAACAGACGAGATGAATGATCAGGAACGCGGCGCAGCTATCCGTGAAGTTAGTAACCGCATGAAAAAAGCAGCCTCGGAAGACGGCAGGTATAATGTGGTTGTAAAGAGCTTCTTCGAAGGAAATGAATATTATATGTTTGTTTATGAGGTTTATACCGATGTAAGATTGGTTGGCGCTCCTCCTTCAGCTATCGGAAAATTTGGTGGTGATACCGACAATTGGATGTGGCCTCGCCATACCGGCGATTTTGCGATTTTCAGAGTTTACAGTGCACCAGATGGCAGCCCGGCAGATTATGCACCCGAAAACATCCCGCTGAAGCCTAAACATCATCTCCCTATCAGCCTCGACGGCATTCAAAAAGATGATTTCGCTATGATCTGGGGTTATCCCGGTGGCACCGACCGATACCTTACCTCTTATGGAATCAACTTCCTGCTCGATGATCAATATCCAGCCATCATTGAGATGTTTGGAAAAAAACTCGAGACCTGGAAAGAATTTATGGATGCCGACCAGCAGGTGAAGATTCAGTATGCTTCAAAGTATGCCGTAACGGCTAATAGCTGGAAATACCTTATTGGACAAACCCGTGGATTGAAGCGCCTGGATGTTGCCGGACAAAAAGCTGAACTGGAAGAAGAATTTACAAATTGGGTAGCAGCTGATCCCGAACGTCAGCAAAAATATGGCGAAGTGCTGCCAACACTCGAAACTGCTTATGCACAGATGAGTGAATCCATTGAGCCTTTCCTCTACACAAATTTTGCTGGCCTGGGTGGAGCCGAAATTGTAGGTTATGCCAATAATTTTAACGGTTTGGCCGAACTGTTAAAACCCATCGAGAAAAGTGAATTGCCAAAGGATAAGGACATGGCTGCCAAGATGAAAGAAGATCGCAACGCTGAAGCCCAGAAGGCAGCCGAAGCACTGAAAGAAGGCGTTGCCGAGCATTTTAAAAATTACTACGCATCCGCTGATCAAAAAGTTTTGACCGAAATGTTGTGGAAGTATTATCAGAATGTTCCTACAAACCTTCAGGTTCCGCTGGTATATCAGATGTTCAACAAATACAAAGGCAGTTTTGAAACCTATGCAGCAGATCTTTTTAATAATTCCATTTTTGCTAGTGAAACTAAGGTGATGGCATTTTTGAATGATCCTGATTTGCGTACCCTTGAAAAAGATCCGGCACTCGAACTTGCCAGTGCTTTTATGAGTAAGATGATGGAAGTGTCTGGTGGTTTTCAGGCCGGACAGGCGGCTTTGTCGGGTGCTGAGAGGTTGTTTATGGCTGGCCTTCGCGAGATGCAATCCGACAAGGTTTTCTATCCCAATGCTAACTCTACTATGCGCATGACTTATGGCAGTGTGCAGGATTATCAGGCTGCTGATGCTATCCAATACAATTATATTACCACTTCAGCAGGAATTCTGGAAAAGGAAGATCCGAATGATGATGAATTTATTGTTCCGGATTACCTCAAAACGCTGATCGAAACGCGTGACTTTGGACCATATGGCGAAGATGGCGAGCTAATTATTTGTTTCCTTAGCACTAATGATATTACTGGTGGAAATTCCGGAAGTCCGGTAATCAATGGAAAAGGCGAGCTCATCGGAATCGCTTTCGATGGCAACTGGGAGGCTATGAGTGGCGATATCGCATTTGAACCTGCTCTGCAGCGTACCATCAATGTTGACATACGCTATGTATTGTTTATTATCGATAAATATGCCGGAGCAACAAATTTGATTGATGAGTTAACCATTCGCAAAGCTGAACCTCAACCGATTCGCACCGAAACAGTTGATTTATAAATAAATGACAACTTAAACTTAAAAAAGGAGCAGCTTTGGTTGCTTCTTTTTTTTGTGCATAAAAAAACAGGAGCTAACCCAACTCCTGTTTTCTCCTTTTTAGGGGATAACCAAACAACCCTTGCCAAATGAGGTTATTAAGAATTGGCAACCAAAATTGCTGTTAAGCACATAAATGGAATTGCCTTTAGTATAACCTGCAGGGTGAACAAAAGAGACCTTAGCTGGTTGGCTTATTCTCTGGTTTACTATGTACGCAGTTGCAAATCATACAAAGCGTAAAACTTAATGCAGCCAGGCACATCAGTATCATTGAAACAACGCATACTTTGATGTCGACCAGCAACCAACCTGATACCATAACGATAATGCTCAGCAAAACAGATACTAATCCGATTTGAGAGGCTATTTTTGCGAACTTACACATAATCAATAATTTTAATACAAATTTACGGAGACATTTGGAGTTTGATACCAAAGGCTGTGTGATAAGCCACACCAAAAAACTATGATCTATATCACATTTATAGTATCTTTATGCCGCAAACTAAAACCGCTTTTGAAATGGATTTGCCCGGACAGGTAAATTGTGAAACTTGTACTATTCGTTCCTGTGCTGTGGAAGTGCTTGATCAGCAGGAGTTGGACATCCTTAAGACCAACTGTGCAGGTGCAGTATTCGACAGAAACGAACGCATTTTCCAGCAGGGATCATTAAGTTCCAATATTGCTTACGTTAAAACAGGTCTGGTGAAGATTCATAAAAATGGCCCTTCGAAGGATCAGATTCTGAAACTGGTGAAACCACCGCGGTTTATTGGTATTCCAACAGTGTTGGGCGATAAGGTAAATCATTATTCAGCTACTGCACTTATGCCAACCACGGTTTGTTTTATCGTTACCAGTACTTTCAAAACACTTATCATGCGCAATGGTAAATTTGCCAATGAGGTGATCAACAGTATTTGCCAGGATGAGCTTAGCTTTTACGACCGCTCTATCAATCAGATGCAAAAGCAAATTCATGGCCGTTTGGCTGATGCGCTGCTATTTCTGGCCGATGAAATATTTGCTTCAGATACTTTTGATCTGCCGCTTTCGCACAGCGATCTGGGCGATTATATCCATGCCACCCGCGAGAGCGTTACCCGAGCCCTTAGTC
>JAGYNM010000098.1 GCA_018399335.1 Bacteroidales bacterium
GAATGGTGTCTTTAGCAAAATAGTAAATAACGAAAAGAATTACTGCAAGTATGATCGTCGAAATCAGGTTAATGGTATTATTTGCTCCCATAAGAGATTTAGCATCATCGTCTTGTGCACCAGACAAAAACCTAATAAGCGCAGTTCTTGTAATACCAAAGCGCAGCATATCCAGAAAATTGGAAGCGGTAATAAACAATACCCATTCACCAAAAGTTTCCTGAGGTACCATCCTGACCAACATAATAAAACTCAGAAAAGCAAACACAGCCACGAGGCCATTATTGGCCAGCGATAAAAAGTTATTGCTGGTAATTATTTGCCTGAATCTGTTCATGGTTCAGGTTAGCTTTCTTTTACCTGAATTTTAATTCTGGTAGGGTAGGTTAGTGTGTGACGAACCTTAGCCCAAAATGGTGAAGTCTTCGTTACTTTTATGCCTGATATGATCTCTTCAATAGCATAATCTTCTGCTTCATTCATAATGATCATGGGGTCTTCGCGTAGTACATTTTTTAGAATATTGAGTGCTCCTTCATCAGCTTTATTCCATTTGCTGCTTGCTTTCAAAAGCATGAGCGAGGCATCTACTTCCTGCATAAGTTCAAGCGGATAGTCGTGATAGATGATTGATGGAATCTCAAGGAAAATATAGTCGTAAACGTAGTTTTCTTTTCTGAGGATGTGATCACTGATCAAATCTTTGAGCGAAGTTGCCTTCGCAAAATTTTCGGCAATTTCGTATGGATAAGTCATGTTGAAATCATCCTGATCTGATTCAATATCATTGTTGCTTTTGTAATTCAGAACCATAACTTTTTCTCCATACGTTCTGAGTTTATTGGCCAGTTTGTGCGCAATAAATGTTTTACCCGTCTGATCCTGCGTGCTAAAGAATAAAATAAAATAAGGTTTTTGCGCAGGAAAAACGGCGTTATGCGTCAACTGAAGCTTTAAGTTTTGAAGAATCATCTCAATCAGGCGATTACTGATTACAGCACGATTTTTCATTTCGATGTTCGATCCAAGATAGGGGTAAGCACCAGCCATTTTAAGGTTTACAGTCTTAGCAACACGTTCAGGATTTCTGAGTGATTGATCGAAATATTCCAGAACCAAAATAATGAAGGCAACAAGTAAAAAGCCAATCATAGCTGCTGCTGGCACCAGGAATCTTGCTCTTGAAGCTTGCGCATTTAATGGGAAATAGGGTGGGTCAACAATGCGGATATTGGTTGCCATCTGCAGATTTTGCTGTCGCATTTTTGCCAGGTTAAGGCTGCGCAAAAGTTCCAGATAGGATTGCTCAGCAACAGTAATCTCTCGCTCGATTCTTTTTAGCATAGCTCCGAGTGGGGCAAAGCGTTGGTAGGTTCTCACAAAATCCATTTTTCTTCGTGAGAGCACAACAAGACTTGCTTTTGCCTCTTCATAAATCAGGGCATTTTTAAGCCATTCGTCCAACAAAGCAGCTATTGGAACACCTTGGGTAGAGTGACTATACAAATAAAGCTGATCTACATATAGTTTTATTTCATCTCTCAGGCGGTCAGATTCATTACGTAATCTTGAGATCTCATTACCAATCCGTTGATCGTAGTCTTCAGCTAACTCGTTTATCAGAATTTTTTCTGAAATATCAGCAAACTGCTTCCGTTTCTGATTGATCATATCGCTCTTAAGGTAGATACTATCCCTGCGGGTGAGTTTGGTTTCGAGTTCGCGCAAAGATGCAGCAGCCTGAGCCATCCTTACTTGTTCGTTTTGATAGTAAAGATCAAGGTCTTCTTTTTGAGCAGCAATATATTTTGTCTGCTCGGCGTAATTAATAATATTGTTCTTTTTGTTAAATTTTAAGAGTCTGTCCTCAGCGGCTTGAAGCTGCAGGTCGGCAGAATCAACCTGCCTTTTGAAATAGGCAACAACGAGATCGGTTTGATTTTCTTTGAGCAGTTTGTAATTTTTTACAAAAACATGTGCAATGATTTTTAATGTTTGCTGACAAATTCCGGGATCGTCAGAAGTATAAATCAAGCGAACAAGGTCACTATTATTAATTCTGTATATCTGCAGGGTTTTGATAGAAGTTATGCTGTAGTGCGGACTTTGTCCGTAATGCAGCAAGCCATAAATAAAATTGGTGTCGCTAGAATTGTAATAATTGGTAAAGTTTTGGATGGTCTTATGAAAATCATCCTCACGAACGCCTCTGGGTATAATTGGATCTTTTTCAATTGTAAATGTTTCAGAATCAGCTAATAAATCGAAGTCGAAAGCCGACGCTGAACCAGCTTGCTGATTGGGGTCAATCGCTGGCATATTAACTACTTCATTTAAAAGCTCATCTTCTTCATAAAGATTTACAACTTTTTCGGAATAGCCATAAGAATTTGTGGCAGAAGCTTCATTGGATGAAATCACAATACGTTGTCCAACACGCAATTGGCCATCAAATTGATTCAATTCTCTGAGCTTTGTAAGGCTGATGCCATATTTTCGGGAGATCGATAAAAGTGTTTCTCCTGACTGAACTACATGCGTCTTTTTTGTAACCTCACTATCTGGGCTTTCTGAATATAGCTCATCGCTTTTGTTAATTCCTGTTTGAGGTTCTGTAACTGCACCATTTCCGTTTCCATTTCCGTTTGTAAGTTCAACCAAAGCCCTGTTTTTCTTTTTGCTGATTTCTTTTTCGAGGGTTCTGATTTCTTTCTCCAAATTTTTAATTTGTTCTTCCTTTTCACGCTCCATACCGGCTTTCCCATTCTTCACCACCATGTCTTTCACGCGCTTGGGTACCATTTGATTAAGTTTTTCAAAATTTTCGCGAGAAATATATTGTGCGTTGTAAGTTTCCAGCGAAAGGTTTTGAGCCAGCAGCATAATGGCTGATTCAACAATAGTTTGGCGTGAGTTAATAAGGTTAATCAAGTTGTCGAATTGTGCGGAAGTACTAAAAAAGTCGGTTGGCCTTTGAGCGGTTGATTCAATAGAATAGCCAGTTGTGATTCCGGTGTAAATAATTGCTTCAGATTCGTATACTTTACTTTGATTACGAGTAAAATAATACACCACAACGGCCAATAGCAAGGGAATTGCTATAAGCAGCAGGATGTTTTTTCGAAATACACGTATAAACTGGGCTATATCCATTGTTTGGTTATCTTAGTACATTAATCAGATTGAAGTTGATTCCTGTTAATATCTCAAGTAATTGATAATTCTTACTGAATTCTGCTATGGCTTGCTGGTATTCAACGGCTCCGCGTGTTTGAATCTCTTTGAGCCTGGTATATTCGGCTGCTGTAATTTCCCCATTCAAAAACTGATTTTGGGCCATTTGCATCTGTATCATCGTAAACTTCTGGTAGTCGTTATAAATTCGGATATAGTTTTGCCATTGAATCATCATATTATAGGCTTCAATAACCTCACCCTCAATATATTTTTTATTGATATCGCGCTGCACAAGCGAAAGTTCAATCCATTTCTTTTGTTTATTGATTCGATTTTTTCTATCAACGAGTGTGGCAAAAGGGAAACGGATATAAAATCCAACTGCAAAATTATCACGAAAAGATTCGCTCAGATAAAAACGATCGATACGGGTAAGCTCATCACGATCACGGAAATTCCATTTGCCCCAGTTCCAATCCAGGTTAAAACTAAAATGTTCAAGCCAGTATCTTTCCTGTGTTTTTTGCTCGTAATAATAAAAATCAGCTTTTAATTCTTCATACCTTACCGAAGGGGCATTTGCCACTGCTGAATCCAGCATCACGCGCAATGTTGGCAATCTTTTGGTGATATCATCGGTAAGTGGATTAAATAGTTTTGATTCATCGTCGGCACGTATTTGGGCTTTTGCTAATGGTGCAGCCACTAACAAAACGATTATCAAAATAAAACTATTAATTGTTCGCATAATTTGCGGTTGTTGTCTAAACTCCCGTTTTCTATTCCAGGTAAAAAATATCCCTGCAATATAGAAAAGAAAATCTGAAGTCTTGATTTTGTTGTTCATAGAGTTATCAAGGAGTTTTTAACAATTTTTGAGTAAGTTTAGTTAAACATTTTCTTTTTGAAACAAAGCGGGTATAGTCTTTAAAATCAGCTTAATATCACCCCAAAAAGAATAGTTACGCGCATATTGATTATCCAGTGCTTTTCTTTCTTCTTCAGACATGGCTCCTCCTTTTCCTCTTTTTTCAACCTGCCAAAGTCCTGTGATACCGGCCGGACCCATGAATCTTTCGCTCCAATCGTCGGAAGTCAGCATCTCAGCTTCGTAGAGTGGCAAAGGCCTGTTGCCTACAATAGACATATCTCCTTTTAACACATTTACCAATTGTGGCAATTCGTCGATACTTGTATTTCTGATAAACTTACCAACCCTTGTTACTCTCGGATCATCTTTAATCTTAATAAAAGTGCTGTCTGCTTTGCGTTTTTTCCTTTCAAAATACCAAAATTCACACACTTTTTTTCCTTCAGAATAAAGTACTTCAGAGCAATATTCACCCTCTGGCAAAGCAGCACAGCGGGGACATTCGTCATGATCTTCATTAGCTGGTTTTTCAGCTTCGTATTGATTCAAATGCTTTAAATCCTTAAGGGCTGCATCTGCGCCAATACGCATCGATCGCAGCTTGTAAAAATCAAATATTCTGTAGCCGGTTCCAACCCTTTTACTGGTGTAAAAAACTTTACCTTTCGATTCTAACCTAATGGCAATCATTACAATTATTAGCAGAGGAGAGAGCAGGAGAAGTGCTGTAAAAGAAACAGCAATATCAAATAATCTTTTAACAAGAGGAATTTTATATTCTCTTACAGTTTTGGTTTCTACGGTGGCTGTGCTGAAATAAGTAAGAAATTTTATGAGATAATGAATGCGCAAAAATAATTTTTCTGCCTCAAGTTTGCCTTCGTAAAAATCGTTTACGTTGGCTTTGAAAGCTTTTTCTTTTTGCTTTTCATCTTTGTCTGGCGAAACGAGCAGAAAAGGTGTGTTTACGTGTATCTGTTTTACTTCGCGCATACCGGCTATATCAATCCCGTTCATTCCGGGGAGATAGGCCTCGCAAACAATAGCCTGTATAGCTTTGTAGTCTTTGAGCAGACTCATTGCTTTCAGTCCATTTTCAACAACAATAAGCTCAAACCATTCTGGCTTAGATTCAAGTTCCTGAATAAAATCCGGATAGCCACCGATATATAACACCTTAACTAATGGAAGACTAGTTTCGTCCATAACAATATGGCATTTATTTATTTGCGGGCGAGAAGCAACTCTATGCGAATAGAAAGCTCTTCGGGATTGAATGGCTTGACCATATAGTCATTTGCGCCAAGTTTTAGGCATTTAACTTTTTCCTGAGAACTTTCTATTCCAGATAGCATAATCAAAGGCACATCTTTGAAAAAACCACTGGAACGAATATTCTTAATGAATTCATAGCCATCAAGATTGGGCATTTGGATATCGGCAACAATTAAGTCCGGCATATTGCCGTCTTCCATCCACTTAATGCCTTCCATACCATCGTTTTTAGTGATGACATCGTAGCTTTTGCTCAGGAAATTTTCGAGGAGCATCCTGATGCTAAGCTCATCATCCATAACTAAAATTTTCTTTTTCATGTAGTTAAGTTATATCAGTAGTTGGTTTTCTGTTTGGGTTGACCATATTTTAAGCAGTCTGTAATGAGCAAAAATAGTGAATTAACTGCGTGATTCTGCAAAACAAAGTTAAGTTATTTACAGTGATTGGTTAATAACTTAGCAATAAATCTGAGTGTATGACAGAATTACAATGATAATCAACAGGTTAAGATCAAAAAATGACAAATAGAAGTTATTTGGTTTTATTTAATTGATCTTCATACACCTTTATTTCATCTCTTAATCTGGCTGCTTCAATAAAGTCAAGCTCTTTTACGGCAGCTTCCATAGCTTTTTTGGCATTTTGAATGGCTTTTCTTAATTCAGCTTCACTCCAATATGCCATTACTGGATCTGCAACGGCGGCAGTTTCAGCAGCTGCAAAGGGATAACGGGAGTTATCTTTATCGGGGCTCAATTGTTTTCCCAATATATTCTGCATGGATTTGATAATTGAGCGTGGCGTAATATTGTGTTTCTCATTGTAAGCTAACTGCTTAGCCCTTCTGCGATCAGTTTCTTCAATCGTGCGTTGCATCGAACCTGTAATTTTGTCAGCATACATGATTACCTTCGAATTTACATTTCGTGCTGCACGGCCGGCTGTTTGCGTAAGCGAACGTTCAGAGCGTAAAAAACCTTCTTTATCAGCATCTAAAATAGCTACCAGACTAACTTCAGGCAAATCCAATCCTTCACGTAATAAGTTAACGCCAACCAAAACATCAAAAGCGCCATTTCTGAGGCCATGCATAATCTCAACACGCTCAAGCGTGTCGATGTCTGAATGGATATAACGGCTGTTTACATTGAGTTTGTTCAGGTATTTAGTAAGCTCTTCGGCCATTCTTTTGGTTAAGGTTGTTACCAAAACCCGTTGTTTTTTTTCGACCACTGCTGCTACCTCGTCTAATAAATCATCGATTTGATTGATGCTGGGACGCACTTCAATGATCGGATCCAAAAGACCTGTTGGTCGGATGAGTTGCTCTACAAAAACGCCTTCTGATTGTTGCAATTCGTAATCGCCAGGAGTGGCACTTACATAAATCACCTGCTGCGTAATGGCTTCAAATTCATCAAACTTCAACGGACGATTATCCAGGGCAGATGGAAGTCGAAAACCATATTCTACAAGGGTTTGCTTTCGCGAACGATCTCCTCCGTACATCGCTCTGAGCTGCGGAATCGTAACATGACTTTCGTCAATGATTGTGATAAAATCATCCGGGAAATAATCCAGCAAACAAAATGGTCTGGAGCCTGGTTTGCGACCGTCAAAATAACGTGAATAATTTTCGATTCCACTGCAATATCCAAGTTCGCGCATCATTTCGATGTCGTAAGTAACACGATCTTCCAGACGTTTTGCTTCTTCAAACTTGCCAATCTCTTTATAATAAGTAACTTGCCTGAACATATCATCCTGAATCTCACGAACTGCATCTTTCATTTTGTCCTGTGAGGTAACGAAAATATTAGCCGGAAAAATTGTGATTTCATCAAGTTTTTCGATTCGTTTTCCGCTTTCTGCTTCAATGCTTTCAAGGTTGTCAATTTCATCGCCCCAGAAATTTATCCTGAAGGCAGTATCACTGTAGGCCGGATAAACATCAAGTGTGTCACCTTTTACCCTGAATTTGCCACGGCTCAACTCCATATCGGTTCTGCTGTAAAGGGCATTTACCAAAGCTTGAAGAATCAGATTTCTGCTTACCACCTGGCCTTTATCTAGATGGATCACATTATTGTTGAAATCATCAGGATTTCCAATGCCGTAAATACATGAAACAGAAGAAACTACGATTACATCTCTTCTTCCCGACAAAAGGGCAGAGGTTGT
>JAGYNM010000099.1 GCA_018399335.1 Bacteroidales bacterium
GTTTTTCCTCAACAGGTTTTCCCGGATCATACCTTAAAAAGGTGTTGACGAACTCCCGATAGGTCATATTTTCCGACTCCTCAATCACATAGGTGTCATCAGTGCAGCCCAATTGAACAAACACATTCCATGCTGCAGCATAGCCTGGACGACGCATCGTACCCCTGAAAATCGTTGGAATTTTATCCAGCTGATAAACTTTCCGGTACTTCAGAGAATCCCTGTTTGGATATATTTCAAAGCTCCCGTAGTCTAAAACTTCTCTTTCCAAAATCCGGTTAAACAGCTGATGATAAGGAATATGTTTATATTTTCCATTTTTTATAAATTGCGATACTCCCTGTCCGGCAACAACAACATTTCTGGGATTCCACGTAAATTTATAATGCCATGGATTGTTATCTGATTCGGGAGCAATTAGCCCCCCCGTAAAGGAATAAAAAGATGCTAACTGACCACCTTTTTGTCTTATCTTGTCTATCACCCGCATTGCTGACATATGATCGATTCCGGGATCAACTCCCAGTTCATTTAAAAAGATGAGGTTTTTTGCCTCGATCTCTTTTTCCATCAACTTCAGAGCCGGCGAAACATAAGATGCAGTAGCCATGTGAATGCCTTTCTGAAGGCAAGCAGCTGCAATTGAATCGTGAAAACGTGCCGGAAGCAGCGAAACTACCACATCCTTTTGGTCGAGTAACCTATCGATAGCAGCTGAATCAGCAACATCAAATGCCTGAGCCTTGCCTCGTGGGTGACCTTTAATTTTTTTGTGCGCAAGTTTTTCATCAATATCTGCAAGCACAATGTACCAATCATATATCTCTGCTTGCTTAAGCAGGTAATCAATTAAACTGGTAGCCGATAATCCGGCTCCCAAAACCAGAATCTGTTTCATAAAATTAAATTATGGATATTTTTACTGGAGCGTAATTAATTTCTGAAAATTCTAATCCAGATACTCTTTAATATAGGTATAGTCAGGTGTTAAAGCTCCCTGATGCACAATCATAGCCCTTTTGAGTGGCGCGGGCAAAGTAAGCTGATCAAAGTCTGCATCAAAATCCGTTTCGGCAACTGCCTTAACAAACGGAAATAGCGCATCACTAAATGCCTCCGAAGATTCTCGAGGTAATTCGCTTGGCAAAATATCAACAGCCATCACAAGAATTCCATCACCCACAAAACCCATTTTATAAGTGCGGGATTTTGGATCATAAACAAAAACAGGGTCTTCAATTTCTGTTCCTTTATGTGTACATTCAATTGACCCATCAGGATCGCAGGTTACATCACCAATTACTTTTAGCTTTGGTTCACCTGAGGCATAAAGCTTTTCAAGAAAATCTTTCGTTACAATTCTTGGATACCTGTCGTCCCAATACATACAATTCATCAGAATACTCAACTTTGGAATATACTTTTCAAAACTATTTTTGTAGGCCTCAGGATGTTTATAATAGTGCGAAAGTTCAAAATCCTGCGAAACGTCGATTGGTTCCGAAATATGCTCCTCTTTGAAAATCACTTTGTAAATCAAGGTTTTTGGTGAATTTTCGAAATCTATCGCTAATAATTGTTCCGGAGTAATCTCAATCGAAGGCAATAAATTGGCTATCTCCTGTGCTCCTTTCGAAACATTTCCGTAGCCCGTAAAACCAATTACCACAGGTCCAACTTCGTCCGGAAGTCCTTCTTTGGCAATTTGCAAACCAACTTCAGAAACCGCCTTCATGGCTTCAACCAGTGAATTATATTGATGAGACTGCTTAATACTGGTAAAAGGCGTTTCAATTCCTTTGATTTTAAGCCGTTGCCCTAAAGACCATAACGAATTAATCATTCCGGCCAAACCGGCAAACCGACCAAAAAATATTAAGCGCTTACCATCTTCATTGGTAATCTTTTCATAATCTATCAGTTGGCATTTCTTAGCCATCAAAGCCTTTAGCATTGGCATATTATAGGACTGGCCTTTAATTACATGTGAAAAGAAAACATAGGTTTTACCTTCCTCAAAAAAATCGGCAGGCATTTCTTTTACTCCAAAAATCACGTCAGCCTTTTCAATTTTCTCCGTTAAGTTTGCTCCTGCCTGCACAAACTCATCATTCTTAAATATTCTTTTAGCCGATTTTTGTACTTCAAAATCAATATTTTCTTTAACTAACGCCTTGATATGCTTAGGAATAAGGGCTACCCTCCGCTCCATTACATATTTATCCTCATGTCGAATGCCGATTGTATGTTTCATAAGCTTTTCCAAAATAAATGAAGCTACGAAATTCACCCTTTTTTTTCGATTCTTCAAGCCAAGTAGCGTTTTTAAATCAACCAAAACCAATTTAGAAAGCTTTTAAATTATTCATTTACTGAAATTCAAACGATTGCGCTAAAAAAGGGATTATAAAAATGCGGTGCCGAAAGTAATGAGCCATAAAATCCGTATTTTTGTGCTTCCTAATAAAATGCAAACCACGTAATTAACACACGTACAGAAAATTATAACAATTATCATTAATAAAATCTATTAAACATGGCAAAAACCAAGTATGTTTATTCCTTCGGTGACCGCAAAGCCGATGGTAATTCCTCGATGAAATCCCTGCTGGGTGGTAAAGGTGCCAACCTTGCCGAAATGAATTTGATTGGCGTGCCGGTTCCTCCCGGTTTCACAATCACCACTGATGTTTGTACCCTTTATTACGAAAAAGGTCACGACGCAACAGTTGAGCTCATCCGCAAAGAAGTTGAAGCTGCAGTTGAAAAAGTTGAAAAAATCATGGGCACCAAATTTGGTGATCGTGAAAACCCCTGTCTTTTATCAGTTCGTTCAGGAGCCCGTGCTTCTATGCCCGGAATGATGGATACTGTGCTTAACCTGGGATTGAATGATGTAGCCGTTGAAGGCATTGCCCGTAAAACCGGAAACGATCGTTTTGCCTGGGATTCATACCGTCGTTTTGTTCAGATGTATGGCGATGTGGTAATGGGAATGAAACCAGAATCGAAAGAAGACCACGATCCGTTTGAAGTAATTATTGACCAGATCAAGGAAGAAAAAGGCGTTGAACTTGATACACAACTCACTACTGACGACCTAAAAGAAATGGTACGCCGCTTTAAGGAAGCTGTTAAAAAATCTACAGGAAAAGATTTCCCGGATGATCCATGGGAACAACTTTGGGGATCTGTAATGGCCGTTTTCAACAGCTGGATGAACGAGCGCGCAATAGTATATCGTAAACTCAACAACATTCCTGCTGAATGGGGAACCGCGGTTAATGTTCAAGCCATGGTATTTGGAAACATGGGAAACAGCTCAGGTACTGGTGTTGCATTTACACGCGATGCAGCCACTGGCGAAGATATTTTCAATGGTGAGTATCTCCTCAATGCCCAGGGCGAAGATGTGGTAGCCGGAATTCGTACGCCACAAGAAATTACCCTTGAAGGATCGCATCGTTGGGCTGCCCTACAAAATGTTTCTGAAGAAGATCGCGCAAGCAAATTTCCTTCGCTCGAAGAAGCAATGCCTGAAATATATAAAGAGTTGAACAAACTCCAACAAAAATTGGAAGATCACTACAGAGATATGCAAGATCTTGAATTTACTATTCAGGAAGGTAAATTGTGGATTTTGCAAACACGTAATGGTAAACGAACAGGCGCTGCAATGGTCCGTATTGCTGTTGAAATGCTCAAACAAGGCATTATCAGTAAAAACGAAGCTATCATGCGTGTTGAACCTAACAAACTTGACGAACTACTTCACCCCATATTTGAAGATAATGCCCTCAAACAGGCCAGAGTAATGGCAAAAGGTTTACCGGCCTCTCCAGGTGCTGCAACTGGTCAGATTGTCTTTCATGCTGATGAAGCAGAAACATGGGCTGCAACAGGTAAAAAAGTAATTCTTGTACGTGTTGAAACTTCTCCGGAAGACCTCAAAGGTATGAATGTTGCCGAAGGAATCCTCACTGCTCGTGGCGGTATGACTTCTCACGCTGCAGTAGTTGCTCGCGGAATGGGCAAATGCTGCGTTTCAGGTGCAGGCGGAATTAAAATCGATTATAAAACCCGCACCATCACTATGGACGGCAAAGCCTTTAAAGAAGGTGATTTCATTTCTTTAAATGGTAGCACTGGCGAAGTTTATGACGGCCGTGTAGAAACAAAAGATCCTGAATTAAGCGGCTATTTTGGCGAACTGATCAAACTTGCTGATAAAAAATCAAGATTGCTTGTCAGAACCAATGCCGATACTCCACATGATGCTGAAGTAGCTCGTAATTTTGGTGCTCAGGGTATTGGACTTTGTCGTACTGAGCATATGTTTTTTGGCGGTGACAAAATCATTGCCATGCGCGAAATGATCCTTGCTGCAGATGAGGCTGGTCGTCGCAAAGCCTTAGATAAATTGCTTCCCATTCAACGTGAAGACTTTGAAGGAATCTTTGAAGCCATGAACGGTCTGCCTGTTACAGTTCGTTTGCTCGACCCACCATTGCATGAGTTTGTACCTCATGATGATAAAGGTCAGCAAGAAATGGCTAAGGTAATGGGCGTTCCTGTTGAAACTATAAAAAATAAAATCAACGACCTGGCTGAATTTAACCCGATGCTTGGCCACCGTGGATGCCGTTTGGGAAATACTTATCCCGAAATCACTGAGATGCAGGCAAGAGCTATCATTGAAGCTACACTCAATTTAAAAGCCCGCGGTATTGTTGCGTTGCCCGAGATTATGATTCCTCTGACAGGAACACTTGCCGAAATGAAGATGCAGGAAAAAATCGTTCGCGATACAATTAATAAAGTATTCGAAGAACGTAACGACAGCATCAAGTACATGGTAGGAACAATGATCGAAGTGCCACGTGCTGCCTTAACTGCTGACGAAATCGCACAATCGGCCGAGTTCTTCTCATTTGGCACCAACGACCTCACCCAAATGACCTTTGGTTATAGCCGTGATGATGCCGGACGTTTCCTTGATGTTTACCTTAATAATGGAATACTGAAACACGATCCATTCCAGGTATTGGATCAAACTGGCGTTGGTCAACTGGTTAAGATGGCTGTTAAGAAAGGCCGCAAAACTCGTCCTAATATCAAATTAGGAATTTGTGGTGAGCATGGCGGCGAACCCAGCTCAGTTATGTTCTGCCACGATTCAGGCTTAGATTACGTTAGCTGCTCACCTTATCGTGTGCCAATTGCACGTTTGGCAGCTGCACAGGCAGCCGTATCAGAAAAAATGGCAAAAAAGGCTAAAAAAGAATCAAAATCTAAAAAAGACAAGAAAAAGTCGAAAAAATAGACTTTTGATTAAGCCTTGATTTAAAATAAGGTAGTTGGGTTTTCCAGCTACCTTTTTTTATGTTGTATAAACTTAGCGCAAACGATTGATATTTAACATTTCTTTTTAACTTTGCGCCCTATCTTTTTTATCTAAAAAATAACCCAAATACAAAAACATGATGGTTAAAGATGATGCTAAAATCAAGGCCGATTTGGCTTCATACGGTATTACCGATGTCAATGAAGTATTCTACAACATCAGCTACGAAGACCTTTTCGAGCATGAAACAGATCCAAACCTTGAGGGATTCGCCAAAGGTATAGTCACTGATACTGGTGCAGTATCTGTTGACACAGGGATTTTTACCGGTAGATCGCCAAAGGACAAATACATCGTGATGGACGATGTTTCGAAAGATACTGTATGGTGGTCAACACAAGGAAAAAATGACAACCGGCCTCTAGAACCGGCCAAATGGGAGAAATTGAAAAAAATTGCATCAAATCAGCTCACCGGGAAAAAACTGTATGTGATGGATGCCTATGCCGGTGCAAACGCCGACACAAGGCTCAATGTACGTTTTGTTGTTGAAGTTGCCTGGCAGGCTCATTTTGTAAAAAACATGTTCATCCGTCCTTCAGAAGAAGAACTTAAAACATTTGAACCTGATTTTGTTGTTCTTACTGCTTCAAAAACCGTAAATCCGGATTGGAAAGAGATGGGAATGAACTCTGAAAACTTTGTTGTTTTCAACCTTTCAGAACGTATGGCCCTTATAGGCGGTTCATGGTACGGCGGCGAAATGAAAAAAGGTATTTTCACCATGATGAATTATTACCTTCCGCTCAAAGGAATTGCAGCAATGCATTGTTCGGCCAATGTTGGCAAAGAAGGCGATGTAGCTATCTTTTTCGGACTTTCAGGGACAGGAAAAACTACTTTGTCGGCCGATCCAAAACGCGCCCTGATAGGCGACGACGAACATGGCTGGGACGATGATGGTGTGTTTAATTTTGAAGGTGGTTGCTACGCCAAATGTATCAACCTGAGTAAAGAAAACGAACCAGATATTTATAATGCCATCAAGCGTGATGCCTTGCTTGAAAATCTGGTAATTAGAGAAGATAAATCGATTGATTTTGCTGATAAATCGAAAACAGAAAACACACGTGTTTCCTATCCGATCTATCATATTGAAAATATCGTAAAACCCATTTCAAAAGCCGGACATGCCCAAAAAGTAATCTTCCTCACTGCTGATGCATTTGGTGTGTTGCCTCCGGTTTCTAAGCTTAGCAGTGATCAAACCAAATATCATTTTCTTTCAGGATTTACTGCCAAACTTGCGGGAACTGAACTTGGAGTAACTACTCCACAACCCACTTTTTCGGCTTGTTTTGGCAATGCTTTTCTGGCTTTGCATCCAACAAAATATGCCATTGAACTGGTAAAGAGAATGGAAGCAAGCGGCGCCCATGCTTACTTGGTAAATACTGGCTGGAATGGTTCTGGAAAGCGTATCTCCATCAAGGATACAAGAGCTATCATCGATGCAATCCTGGATGGCAGTATCGACAAGGCACCAACAAAGACAATTCCCCTCTTCAATCTTGAAGTTCCTACCACACTTGATCGCGTTGACGATGGCATTTTAGATCCACGCGACACCTATGAAAATGCAGCAGACTGGGAAGAAAAAGCAAGAAATCTGGCCAAAATGTTTATCGATAATTTTGCAAAATATACCGATAATGAAGAAGGTAAACGACTTGTTGAAGCTGGACCAAAACTCTGATAATATAATTTTTACAAGAAATTAGGAAGCTTTACTTTGTCTAAAACATTGAGCTTAAAAAGCCTGTTCAAAACTTGAACAGGCTTTTTCTTTATAAGTAAATTATTAACAATGCTTTAACCTATACTTAAGCATCGCTTTAAATATCCACTTTACTTTCGCAAACGATTGAAACCACCAAACTCACAATGCGAAAAGGTAAAGTCATCGAAATACATCCGGAAAGAGGTTATGGATTCGTTAAAGAACATACAACAGGTTTATATTTCCGATTTAACACCTCCGATTTATTTGATCAAATAGCTGAAAACGAATTCGTTGTATTTAGCCTGATCGAACTTGATCCTGGAAAAATTGCCATAAATCTCAGACGAACAATTGCAGAACAAAACCATGCCAGTTA